>CAZAKW010000113.1:0-8016 GCA_964485835.1 uncultured Bacteriovoracaceae bacterium | reverse complement strand
ACGGCTAGCGCATTGACGACGAAGGTCGTCTTCCCCGCCATCTGCAAGCCGACGCTTGGCCGAAACGCGAACGCTCCGAGCACCGGAATTCGCCGTCCGACCAGCATTGAAAATCCGCTCCCGGCGGGGTCGCTTTCCAAATCGGTGACCGTCCCGCTTCCTTTTCGAAGTGCAAAACCCGCGAAAATGAAGGTCGCCGTCGCGTAAGGACCACCTAGATTAAACGTCGGGCCGAACTGGATCGTGGTGGTGTTCGTCGAATCGTCACCAAACCCGACGCTTTGGTAACTCAGCGATCCTCCGGCTTGAAGCCACTCAAAAAACCCCCAATTGAATCCCGGAGCGATCGACATTCGATTCGCGCCGCCTAGAAGTTCCAGTCCCGCGGAATTCACGAAAACTTCCTTCGGCCCGGCGGCAAGTGCGCTCGAAGCGACGAGGAATCCAAGCATGATCCCGGCTGCGGCGCGAGCAAATTTTCGTTGTCCTACGACGCGCATCCGAGTCCCTCCCTAAGTAGGATCCTTGATTTTCTCGTGATTGAGCTCTTCGCCCTCGCGTATCCCGCGTTGGATCACTCGTCCCGGAATTCCAACCACAGTCGAGTTCGGCGGCACCGATTCGACGACCACCGAGTTCGATCCGATGCGCGTGCCCTGCCCAATTTCGATCGCGCCAAGCACTTTAGCCCCCGCGCCGATCACCACCCGGTCACCGATCGTCGGATGCCTGCGCTCGCGGCGAAGGCTCGTACCACCCAGGGTGACCCCTTGATAAATAATAACCCCATCGCCAACGATCGCCGTTTCGCCAATCACCACACCCATTCCGTGGTCGATGATGACGTCCCCCATTCGCGCGCCGGGGTGGATATCAATCCCGGTGAGAAACCGCGAAAACTCGGAAATCATCCGTGGCACGAGCGGAATTCCCGCCGTGTAAAGAACATGGGCCAAGCGGTGGAACAAGATCGCTTTGATCCCCGGGTAGAGTAAAAAAATCTCAAGCGTGCTTTGGGCGGCCGGATCGTAGCGGCGATAATCGTGTAGCAGCTTCCACATCCCAGGATTTTCCAATGGAATCGTCAAAAGATCCACAGGCTTTACGCACTTTCGCTCTTTAAATGGAACCGCTACACTAACGGTCGGGTATGTCGGAGAACCAGAAATGAAGACCACGCTGGAAAAAACGGCGCGAAAAGCCGTTGTGATCGTATCCACATTCGTCTTAATCGGGCCGATTCTATCGGCCTTCGCCGCCCCGAGTACGGAAGGTCTGCTGACGGGACTCCCCCCGGAAATGCGTAAAAAAATTCTTGCCGGCGCCGACGCCGCCGGGATTTGCGAACTCCACGTACTTGAAAAAGAAATGGGCATCCGATTCGCCGCCGGTTCTCCGCCTTCCGGCCCGACGACGCTTGGCGGGGATAAGCCTTGCGGAGAAATCGCATCGGGCGCGGTAGCCAATATCTCAAGCGCCGCAGATCTTCTCGACGAGAAGAAGCGGTTTGCCTGGTTTGCAGCCCTGCCGGCCTACTGCCAGTTCAAACGTAAATACACCGAGGGCCTTAAGGCTGCGAGTGTGAAGCTCCAGGGAAATTTACTTTTCAATTTAACCAATAACCAGGACCGGATAGAGGGACGCCATTGTTACTTTGATTCGATCGCGTCGCTTTCGTGGGAAGTGGGACAGGCGATGTGCTTTTCCTCGAAAGGAAGCTCCGCCACGGCCCTTGAGTGTTTCTATACTCAAGAGTGCCGGATGGGATGCGGCCCCGGGGCGATGAGTCTCCAGTTTCTCGCCGCATACGAAATTTTTAAAGGCGCGGATGGAATCTTAGACGAACGAGAGCAAGCCCTCTTTGATTTTTACTATCCCAAGATCGAAATCGGGGAATTTCACGGAGACGACTCCAGCACAGGCATTGAAGCAACGGACAGTCCCTTTGAAGGGGTCAAAGCACCGCGCCGAAAATCCATCGACCTCAGTCACCAGGCGGCGAAAGGAGCGCATGCGCTGACAGGTTTACGAGTCGTGATGGACACGAAAAACAGCTACAAAACCAATCATAGGAGCTATGAAACGGATTTCGACAAGTGGATTAATCTGAGCGAGAACAGCATCGTCCTCTCCACCTCCGCGAAGGGTGCCGACCAGATCGCTTCTCAATCCATCGAGGGCACTCCCTTAACGGATTCCGTAGTCGGCCAGTTCGAAAAGGACATGGCCATTGCGCAAAAAGCACTGAAGTTGATGGACTATTTAGGTACGAACGAGGGTGTGTTGATACCCAAGGTCGACCCCCGCTTGCCGAAAGCCGAGCAAGAACGAATTCGCGCGGAGGCGCGAAAAAAATGGAAAGCCTACGACCAATTCGTCTCAAAGGAATATCGAGACGCCGTGCTCGCGGGCACCCATGCCTTTTATAATGTTTCCGAAGAAGACCGCGGGCATATCAATCGTGCGCTCGCGATTCTGCAAAAACCCATGTACCGCGACACGAAAGTTTTCGTGCACCCCCTCGGGGAGTTAAGCCTTAGCGCGTTGGCGTTGCGGATGTTCAAAGCCCATGAGGTCGAGGCCCCGTTAACCCTCTGGTCGCCAAAAACCGGCGAAGACGAGCACTACGAAATCTATGTCGCAAGCCGCGTCGCGACTTGCATGGGGCACTAAGCGGTTCGTGCTTTTTTTCTTCGCTTAGATTCGGTAACGCACCGATAGAATTTCCAACTCTTCTTGGCCTTTAGGCATTCGCAGGGTAACCGCGTCTCCGACCCGGGCCTGCAATAGCGCTTTCGCCATCGGCGAAATCCAACTGATAAATCCAGTCTTTGGATCCGTCTCGTCGATGCCGACGATCCGATACGTCCGTGTCTTCCCGTCTTCGTCCCGGACCTCGACCCAGGCGCCGAAGAGGACCTGGTCGGTGTCATTTTTTTCACACTCGACGATCTCCGCGGCGTCCAGCCGCCGCTGTAAGAACCGTATGCGGCGATCCGTCTCGCGAAGTTTCTTTTTTCCGTAAAGATAATCGCCGTTTTCGGAGCGGTCGCCATTACCGGCAGCCCAAGAAACCACCCGCACGATCTCCGGACGTTCGGTGTAAAGCAGACGCCTAAGTTCCGCGCGCAAGC
This sequence comes from uncultured Bacteriovoracaceae bacterium, assembly GCA_964485835.1. GTDB lineage: Bacteria > Bdellovibrionota > UBA1018 > UBA1018 > UBA1018 > JACMQW01. The sequence continues at coordinate 4,882 of CAZAKW010000113.1, read as the reverse complement.
GATCGGCTCCTTCCAAGGTCATATAATTTTTGGTGCCCGACGGAATTCCGGCGCTTTCGTCCTCGTCGAGTTCGAGTTCTTCCGGCGGGGCATCTTCTTTGGTGAACGCTTTACTCATCAAGCCTCCGTGCTACGCTTAGTGGGAACTCTAACGATCCTAACAGGAAAAAAGTATGCGAAATTTTATCCCCGGCTTCCCGTTCGCTTTGGTTCTAACGCTTGCCATCACGATCGCAGCACCCGCTCTCGCTGAAAACGGCGGCGAGCCTCTCGCCCCTTCAGAAACGACGGAGATGTTCGACGAAGGCGCTCCGACCGCTCCGGCGGACGGTATCGCGACCGGTGGCTCCCTAGATGCCGAGCCGGAAGCCGAGCCTGCACCGGTCAAAAAGAAGAAGGCGAAAAAAGTAGCCAAGAAAAAGGCGAAAAAGAAAAAGATCGCGAAGAAAAACGCGAAGAAGAAAAACGCTAAAAAGAAGAAAAACCGTAAGGGATAACCTTCACGGTGGATTTCCGACCGGAGTGGGAGTGGGGATGGAACTCCCCGCTCCTCCTCCGCCCTTCCTCTTTTGCGGGCCCCCTGCCCGCGCCGGTTTTGGATTTTCTCGCCACCCCGATCGAAGCGATTGATTTCGTATCGGGTTCCGTCGCCCTCTCCGATCGCCTCGCGGAGCTTCGCACGTCCCGCATCGGCTTTCGCTTTGAGCGGATCCAAGCGGCACTTTTCCAAAATCACCCGCACACGGCAAGCGTGCGCACGAACATCGTCGTACCCGGAAAAACGGAAATCGATGTCCTCCATCGCCTGCGGACCTGGCCGGAGGGCTGGATCCATTGGGAAGTCGCCGTAAAATTTTACCTGGGTCTGGACACGGGCGGGTGCGCGGAAGCCGCGCGCTTCGTCGGCCCTTCCCTTAAGGATTCGCTTGAAAAAAAGATGCGGGTAATCGAGAGACGCCAACTCTCCGCCCTCCAAGATCCCGCGCTTCGCACGACTCTCGGTATCGCCGATGGCGAGCGCGTCTATGCCGCACCCTATGCCAAAGGCGTTCTCTTTCTTCCGGTGGACCCCGGGCCCGAAATACGCCGACCCGAAGGGGTTTCCGAGTTCGGATCGCGCGGAGTTTGGATCACCCTCTCCCGGTTTCCCGAATGGATCGCGGCCCAGCGAGACCTAGACCCGGTTGCTCGAATCCAACTTCTAGAGGATCGAAAAGACTGGATCCGCACGCCCAAGCCCGGCTCCGGCGAACTCCTCAAGGATTACTTGAACTCGGAGGGCCTCCGAAATCTTCAATCTCGATTCGCGGCGGATCCCGATTTCCCTCCGCAGCAGGGGTCCCTTCGTACGCAAGACTCGGAAATCCGCTTTTTCGTCGTCGACGACGGATGGCCGAAACGCGCGGAAGCGATGGTGGACAGAATGCAGCGCGCGAGTAGTATGGAAGGATGAGGAAAACTTTCGCCGTCTCTCGCCTCTCCCTTTTCCTTCTCGCCCTGGCGCCGTCGCTTGCGCTTGCGAATCGCCCCCTCCCCCTGCACGTCTTCGTCGGCTCGGATTTGGGCTGGGGCAGCGTGAGCCCCTACGCCTTTCCGGAAGCGTCCCGCAACGGCGTTCAATTTGATTTGAAGCTTCTGGGTTCGGTCTACTTCAAACAGAATTGGATTTTCGATCTCGGCGGCGGCTGGCATTTCGCGAAACGCTCGGGCGAGAACCTGAACGGCGGATTTTCGAAGGTGATCACCCGGGGTACGTTTATCGAGAGTTCCCTTCGTTACGGAAACTTTACCGGATGGCAGGTCGGGCCCGTGATGAATGCAATCATGGTCAGCGACGTCGGCCTCGGAAATGGAAATTTTATCGCCTCGCAGGGCCAAAAAGCCTTACTCGCCGGCGCCCAGGTTTTTTATGAGTGGCCGGAAGCCAAATATCGCGCCCGGGTGGGCGGGCGTTGGATGACTGACCTCAATATCGATCAGCGATCGGTCCACGTTTTCCAGGTCGGATTCGAAATCGGCTGGCCGGTCTCACGCCCCGCGATGACTCGGTCACGCTACGTTCGTCGTCCCGGCATCCAAATCGTCCAGAAAGACCGTGCGCTCAAACGCGTTCGAGTCGTATTAGACGCGCGCCGAATCGAATTTGATTACGACAAAGCGACGCTTCGACCCGAAGCCGCGGCTCGGCTTGCACGTCTTGGAAAATTTCTCGCCCGCTCCCACCGCAACTGGGAATTTGTTCGCATCAGCGGCCACACCGACGAACGCGGAAGCGTCGCCTACAACCAAACCCTCTCCCAAAACCGCGCGGCCGCCGTAAAGACGGCTTTGGTTCGCGAAGGAATTCCGGCGAAAAAAATGGAGACCCGAGGGTATAGCGAAAACCAACCGCTCGATCCCGGCCATAACGAACTGGCGTGGCAAAAGAACCGACGCGTGGAGTTTGAATTCTCCGGTGTGGAGGATCTCGATCTGATCGTCGATGGCGTGAATCAAGCCACCGACGATGGCGCCGGCGAAGGCGATTCCTCGGGCCTTTAGGCGCTGCGCATCCTGAGTTTGGCCAAACTGCGAATAGGACTCAATCCCAAGGCCATTCCGAAACACCGGTTCACCGCCACATCGGGAAGACCACGCACGAACGCGTCTTCGCCAAAAACCAAAGCGCCGCTCACGGCACCACGCCGAAACCGCCTTTAAATCGGCTCTTCGCACGAGGTTGCCTGCTTCTTGAAAGAAACGAATGGGTGCCGCGAATCGCGCCTAGAATCATCGCGCGGACATTTCCCGTTTCGCTTCGGTTTCGAGAACGCCGTTTCAACTTTCATTAAATTATTATTAAAAAAACGTCGCCGGTGGATTGACGTCAAAAAAACCCCATGTTCCGATTCCTTATGTCACGGAAATAACGGCGCGAATGCCTGAATGACTTTTAAACGGGGGAACACACGATGTGGATCATTACGAAGTTTAATGAAGGTGGGATTTTCATGTACGCGATTCTCGCGTTTGGAATTCTTACGATTACGTTTATCGTCGAGCGCTACTCGGCGCTTTTCCGCAACCTGAAAGATCCGAACGCGACGTTTCGGCAACAACTCCTCGCGTTCATCGCCCAGGGCGATGCCCGGGGCGCCGCTCAGTTCGCGCAAACTCAAAAAGAGACCGCGATCGCCCGCATCGCGCATATCGGTACTGACCTCCGCGCGAATGGCGCTGGGGACGAAGAAGTTCAAGCACGGATGGACGAAGCGCTTAGCCAAGAGATCCAGAACACCGATCGCCGCACGGGATTTCTCGCTATGTTCGGTAACGTCGCGACCCTACTGGGGCTGCTAGGAACCATCTCGGGGATGATCCACTCGTTCGCCGCCGTGGCCAGCGCAAATCCGGCTGATCGCGCGACGATGCTTTCGCAAGGGATCTCGGAAGCCATGAACTGCACGGCATTCGGCTTATTAGTCGCCATCCCGGCCCTCGTTGCCTACGCCGTTTTCCAGAACCGCACCGACCGCTACGTGACCGCCCTTACGGGTTTGACGACGGAAATTTTTCACGACCTTTTGTTTCTGATGTCGCCCGAAGAAACGACCGCGACCTCGAACCGGAAAACCACGTCGAGCGCGATTACGGCCTCGGCTTCCGTAAATTAAGGAAACCCGATGGCATCAGCACAAATCGGCCCCTCCGGGAACGGGGGGCGACGACGCTCGCTCGAGGCGGATATCAATCTCGTCCCCTTCATCGATCTGCTCTCCATGTGTATCTGTTTTTTGCTCATGACCGCGGTATGGACTCAGCTCTCCACCGTTCAAGTCAAGCAAGCCAATGGGACGGAAGGCGCCGCACCCGCGAAAAAGTCGCTGGATCTCGACGCTAAATACGTCTCCTCGGAACGGATGACGCTCACTTTGAAGCAATCGGGTCGAAACGTGAAGACCATTGAAGTCGCAAACATCAGCGCGCTTGAAACGAGCATTCGTTCCCTGCGCGCTGGCATAAAAGCGGACGAAGAGATCTCGGCCGTGATGGTGACTCCGCGCGAGGACGTCGACTACGAAGCATTAGTAAATACGCTGGATGTATTCAGGAAAAACAAATTGGTGAATATCGGTGTCGTACCGGTATCCGTATCCACCACCGCCGGAGGCTAACCGCAATGATCGTAGGCACCCAAACGCTTCGCCCGGGGACTTTCGACCGCCATCTTGTCGCTAGAAAACATTCGAAGAAAAAAGGCAGGCGCGTCTTGATGGCGTCGCTTTCGCTGACTTCAATGGTGGATATGTTCAGCTTACTGGTGATTTTCCTGCTCCAGGCCTTTTCGGCGAGTCCCGAAATGCTGATCTCGGGGAAAATGGAACTCCCCAGCGCGATCAGTGGAAAAGAGATCATTGACGCCCCGGTGCTTGCCTTGACTGCGAACGAGATTTTCCTGGATCAGAAAAAAGTGGGCGATACGGCTGCCCTCCTACGGGATCCCACGCCATTGATGGCGAAACTTGCCGAGCTCCGGGAGCTCTGGCAGCGTACGCATCCCAACGAGGAGTTTAAAGGCGAGATCAATCTTCAGGCCCACAAGACCACCTCCAGTGCCGTCGTATCGCGAGTGATGGGTATGCTCCCGTCACAACATTACGGCTCGATCCAACTCGTTGTTCTCGCCGGAGGCACCCATTGATGGCCAAGTCCGCTCGCATTCGAATTGGTGTCGTTGAAAATCTTGCCCTGATGCTCGCACTGGGGTTCGCCGTGGCCCCCTCTAGCCGAATCGCCGAAGCAAGCCCCAGCGGAGCCGCCCAGCGCAGCGTAATCGTAGAATTAAAAAAGCTCCGCGACAGCCTTCCGGCAAGTGACGCGCAACGCTCGGAATTGAACTTGC
>CAZAKW010000112.1:7122-8031 GCA_964485835.1 uncultured Bacteriovoracaceae bacterium | reverse complement strand
GATACACGAACCTCCATCCCGGCTCCGCGGTCAGTCTCTTTATCCACTCGCACGTGCGGGAAGACGCGTTCGACCTTTACGGATTTCTCTCGCGGGACGAGAAGGAAATTTTTCTCACTCTTCTGACGGTGAATGGAATTGGTCCGAAAGGGGCGATTGGCATCCTCTCGAAGGTCGAGATGGCCACATTGGTGCAAGCCATTCTCGAAGGCGATCAGGCGTCTCTCACCGAGATTCCCGGGATCGGGAAGAAAACGGCCGAGCGAGTCGTGGTTGAGTTAAAGGATTCCTTGAGGAAAAAAGCCGAAAACGGCCGTCTTCCCGCCGAATGGATGATGGCGGCGGCGGCGTTCGGCGCCTCCAGCGGCGGAAAGTCCGGCGCGTCTTTCGCGCTGAATTCGTTTCGCGAGGCGAAAGATGCGTTGGTGGGATTGGGATATCGTGAGCAAGAAATCGTGCAGACCTTGAAACGGATCCAAGAATCCGATAGTCGGGAAACGATCCGCACGGAAGAAGTAGTGAAGCAGGCATTGAAGGAACTTCGTTAGTAGTTTGAGCGAAGCGTTTGGAATAATTTTTCGCTAACGTCTCCGGGCGGGCGCGGAAGTTTAACGGAGAACTCGTTCATGACTTCAAGGGATACCCCTAACGACCCCCATGCCGACGGCTTCGATTTGGAGCGGATGCTGGGAGCCGAAGCGCAACCGCGAGAGTCAATGGAAGAGACGACCTCCTCGCTTCGACCCACCCTTTTGTCCGAGTATGTCGGCCAAAAAAAGGTGAAAGAGAATCTGTCTCTTTTCCTTGAAGCCGCGAAGGCTCGTGGGGACGCGCTTGATCATTGCCTTCTGGCTGGCCCTCCAGGACTGGGTAAGACTACGCTTGCGCATATCGTGGCCCAGGAAATGG
>CAZAKW010000112.1:0-7112 GCA_964485835.1 uncultured Bacteriovoracaceae bacterium | reverse complement strand
CACCGGGCCAAACCTCGAGAAGAAGGGCGATCTAGCAGCAATTCTGACGAACCTTCAACCCGGCGACATCCTTTTTATCGACGAGATCCATCGCCTCCAAAAATCCATCGAAGAAGTCCTCTACAGCGCGATGGAGGATTTCAAGCTCGATTTAATCATCGGCCAAGGCCCGGCGGCGAAAACGATCAGCATCGATCTTCCGAAGTTCACGCTCGTCGGCGCGACGACCCGGACGGGACTCTTGTCGAGTCCTCTGCGGGACCGGTTCGGAGTGCAGCTACGACTTGACTTCTACCCGACGGAAGAACTCGAGGAGATCGTAAAGCGCTCCGCTAGGATTTTGGGAATCGCCATGGTCGAGACAGGAGCGGAAGAAATTGCGCGCCGTTCGCGCGGCACTCCGCGAATCGCGAATCGCTTGTTGAAACGCGTGCGGGATTTCGCGGAAGTCCGGATGGGTCAGAGCCGAATCGACCGCGACGTGGCGCGTGCCGCATTGCTGATGTTTGAAGTCGATGAACGGGGTTTGGACGATATGGATCGTAAACTGCTGCTTTCAATCATCGATAAGTTCGATGGAGGACCGGTGGGCATCGACACGCTTTCCAGCGCGCTTGGCGAAGAACGAGAAACGCTTGAAGACGTTTACGAACCTTATTTGATTCAAGAAGGCTTTCTCCAACGCACGCCTCGCGGACGGGTAGCGAGTCGAATGGCATTTGAACATCTTGGGAAGCCGTTAGTGGAGAATATTCGTCAACTGCCCCTCATCGAGGTTCCCAAAGGAACGAGCTGATCGAGGTAGGGCTGAAAGTAGCGTGGATAGTTGTTGCAAAAACCACACACTCCAATCGGCGAGAGGTGTGTTTCAAATCGCACAATTTCGAACGCTGAAAGCAAATTGCGAAACCTCGACTCGACGCAGCTTGTGAGGGTGCTTAACTCCAACCCATTGAAATAAAAGAAACATTTTAGGTATAATTATTTTTTAATAAATTCGGCGCTTTACGGGCTGAATGGGCATCGAACTTGCGTTAGTAGTCCCTTATGAACGTCCAGCGCACCTTAAATAGAGCAGTCACCCTTCGCGGAATTGGGCTGCATTTAGGCAAAGAGGCAGTCGTCACTTTGAAGCCTGCTGCTGCGAATCAAGGAATTTTATTTCAACGACTCGACCTTGTGGATTCTCTTCCAGTCGAAGCCAACTTTCGCAACGTTGTTAGTACCCAAATGGCTACGACCCTTGGAAAAGGCAACGTAACGATTTCTACAATTGAGCACTTGATGGCGGCCCTCCATGGGTTCGGAATCGATAACTTGTTAGTCGAAGTGAGTGGGCCCGAAGTGCCAATCCTCGATGGCAGCTCGGCTCCTTTTTGTGAAGCCATTCGTTCGGTGGGCGTCCAAGCACAAGGCGCTCCCCGCATGGCGTTGGCGATCAAAAAACGTGTCGAAGTGAAACTAGCGGAAAAATGGGCGGTCGTAGAGCCGTCGTCCCGTCTTGAAATCCATGCTTCGATTGATTGGGACCACCCGTCAATCGGTTACCAAGAGTTTCATTTCATCGAAGGAAAAACCGCGTTCGAAGAGATCGCTTCAGCGCGGACCTTTGGTTTTCTTCGCGACGTGGAAGCCCTTAAGAAGATGGGGCTGGTGCTCGGTGGATCGCTGGACAATGCGGTCGTCCTCGATAGTGCGCTTGTCTTGAATCCGGAAGGCCTTCGTTATCCGGACGAGTTCGTACGACACAAAGCGCTCGATGCGCTTGGGGACTTCAAGCTTTCCGGCATTCAACTCCTGGGTTCATTCAAACTTCACCGCGCCGGGCACGACCTTCACCGTTCGATTTTGGCGGAAGTTTTCAAGGATCCGGCCAATTACGAAATCATCCAATCGACGCCCGCCCCGGAAGCCGCGCCCGCGGCCGTGATGGCTGCCATTTCCACGCGATTCGCAGTTTAACTCAAGCCTTGAGAGTGTCGTTGTAAAAACCTTTGCGAAGCTCGTCTTCGAGCTCCCGAACGGCGATATCGCGGATGCGACTGAACATCTCGTTTTCAGCAATCCGATAAAGGCGGGCCAAGCGTCGGAGAGTCGTCAGGGGCGGCGAAGAGAGGCCACGCTCCCAGTTGGAAACGAACTGAGACGACTTATAGCCGAGCGTGTCGGCGACCTCTTTTTGAGAGAGACCCGCATTTTTTCGAATTTCCTTTAAAAATGAGGCTAGGTCCTGGCCGCGCAACATAGGCAGTCAGTTTAGCGCTTTCCTACTTTACGAGGCTAATCAAACTTTATTAATCTGGCGGGCCAAGCAACGCGTTAATCTCGCGTAATCGACTTGATTCGCTCCTAAATTTTCGGGTACGCCATTAGCGACGGGACGTAGCGCAGCCTGGCTAGCGCACTTGCATGGGGTGCAAGGGGTCGGAGGTTCGAATCCTCTCGTCCCGACCAATTAAAGGGACTTCGGAAACGAAGTCCCTTTTTTTAGTACCTTTCAAAAGCACTTCGACCTTTTAAGGTTTTCGGGCAGCGCTTAAAGTAGGGCTTCTCCATGAAAAGAATCGCCATCACCGGCGCCACCGGATTTTTAGGCTTTCGTACCGCCAAAGCTCTTTCCGCGCTCGGCCACGACGTAACCGCTCTGGGTCGTAGTGTGTCGTTAGGGCGGCAACTCGAAGCGGAAAATATCCGCTTCGTTCGGTGTGAGTTATCGGATCTGAATCGGCTGAAGCAGACATTCCGGGGCCATGATTGCGTCGTCCATTGCGCGGCCCTCACGCGGCCCGGAGCTTCGCCCGACGATTATCGAATATCGAACGTCATCGGCACTCAAAATGTCATGCAAGCAATGGCCGGCAGTTCCGTCCGGCGGTGGATCCATCTCTCCAGCGCGAGGCTTTACGGCGGAGGTCTTGATCGACTCGGAGTCAACGAAAGCGCGCCGCTTGCACCTGCGCATCTCGATCCCTATTTGGAGTCCAAGCGCCGAAACGAGATCGATATCGATAATTTCGTCTTGGTACCCGCGATCATTCTCCGGCCCCATTTGATCTTCGGGCCGGGAGACCGCCGGATTCTTCCCTTCGTCGCTCGATTTGCACGGTGGAATCGTGCGCCCCGGTTTGATCTCGGCGAAAGCATGATCGACCCCGTTTACGTGGATAACGTCGTCGACGCAATCGCCGCCGCAATCGAATCCGCCGACGAAACTTTAGGACGCGCTTACAACATCTCCAACGGAACCCCGGTCGAAAATTACACGTTTATCAGCACTCTTGCCGAAATCAGCGGCGGATTCGTAAGGCCTTTCGACTTACGCCGGGAAAGAGCGCTTCGAATCGCTTCGGTCGTGGAAGCTTTTTATCGATTCGCTCTCCCCGAACAGGTTCCTTTTTTGCCGGCAAGTTACGTTCGCCTCTTTAGCGAGTCGCTCACTCTCAATGCCGATCGCGCTCGGGACCAACTTGGATTTCGACCGAAAATCTCCCTTCGGGACGGTATCCAGATACTTTCCGGTCGGGGCATCGGGATGCAAAGATTTTAATCCGGTAGTGACCGCCGCGAAAGCGGTATTGCGCCCTAGGGGGATCCGCTTTAACTTTCTCGCATGAAACCTTTTCGATTTTCTTTCCCGCTTGTCCTCGTCGCATTTTTCCTTTTGCCTGCTTGTGGATACAATAGCCTGCAAGGGCTCGACGAAACGGTGAAAGCGCAGTGGGCCGAAGTGGAAAACCAATACCAACGGCGCGCGGACCTCGTTCCTAATCTCGTGGAAGTCGTAAAAGGTTACGCCAAACAAGAAAAAGAAACATTGACGGCCGTCGTCGAAGCCCGGGCGAAGGCGACCCAGACGAACATCAACGCGGGAGATCTATCGAACCCACAAGCCGTGCAGAACTTCCAAAACGCTCAAGACTCCTTGGGTTCGGCGCTTTCTCGGCTGATGGTCGTGGTCGAAAAGTATCCCGACCTTAAATCAAACCAAAACTTCCTGGAACTTCAATCCCAGCTTGAAGGCACCGAAAATCGAATTACGGTCGCGCGAGGGCGCTTTATCGCCGCGGTGGCTGAGTACAATAAAGGCGTACGCTTTTTCCCTACGAATTTGACGGCGAAGTATTTGCTGAAACTGGAGCCGCGAGCGACGTTCACGGCGACCGAAGAAGCGAAGACCGCGCCGAAAGTCCAGTTTTGACAGGGCGAAAAACCCGGTTCCAGCCCGAAGAACTCGACCGCGTCGCCAACGCGGTAGCTGCGGCTGAAGCCGGTACGTCGGGGGAAATCGTTCCCGTGATTCTTCCCGCTAGCCAAGACTACTCATGGCTCGCGTCGACGATCGGCGTTCGAGTCGCGTTGATCACGCTCGCGTTCGTGGAAGTTTTGAATCTATTTTCGTGGCCCCTATCGTGGTCGAACACCTTCGGACTCGTGATTTCGGTGACGTTAGTTTCGATGGCGCTTACTCGAATCCCCGCGGTAGCGCGTAAACTGCTGGGAGAAGAACGATTGGATCGTGGTGTGATCGATCGGACGCGGGCGCTTTTCATTCAAGAAGGGGTAACGGAGACGAAGAATAGAACGGGCGTTTTGATTTTTGTTTCCGAGTTCGAGCACGAAATCTCCATTCTTGCCGATCAAGGAATCCATGCGAAACTTCCGCCGACTTTTTGGCGGGAGCTCTGCCAGGAGTTCGTGGGATTGATCCGCGAGAAAGGCGAGATCGATGCGCTTTGTAAAGTGATCGAACGAGTCGGCAGCGAACTCACGCGCTACTTTCCGCGTATCGACGCCCACAACGAACTTCCCGATGGGTTACGCGGCAAGGGGACGCCGTGATCGCCGCGCTTCGAGTCTTCCTATTGGGATGCGCGCTCGTTATCGAACCATCGACGCTTTCCGCTGAGGAACCGGCAGTTCCGGCGCTTTCTTCACCGGTGGTGGACGAGGCGAATTGGCTTACTCCGAGCGACCGAACGCGAATTGAAGCTGCTTTGCGAGAGATCCATCGTCAGGAAAAAGGGCAGATGGCGGTTTATATCCCGGCGACGCTTGCGGGGGAAGAAATCGCGACGGTCGCTATCCGTGTAGCCGAGACGTGGAAACTCGGCGGCAAAGGGAGCGACCGAGGCGCGCTTCTCATCGTTGCTCCGCGCGAGCGGGCGATGCGGCTTGAGATCGGCTACGGCTTGGAGGGCGACATCACCGATGCATTAGCGCGTCGCCTTTTGGACACAGTTTTGAAGCCAGCGCTTCGCGATGAGCGTCCGGGCGACGGAATTCTCGCAATGGTTGTTCAGGTGGGCGAACGGATGGGGGCGGACCTTTCGGCGATCGGCACCGAAACGATTCAATCTCGATCGGGCCCGCCGGTCGGCTCGCGCCGGCACCCCCCATTGATTTTTTTACTCCCCTTGATGTTTCTCTTTGGTCGTTCCGCGCTTGGGACGGTGACCGGAGCGATCGCGGGAAGTATCGCTTACTTTTTTACCGGCCAGTTCGTCCTTGCGATCGTCGCTTTCATTTTTCTATCGAGCCTGTTTGGTGGCCGCGGGCGCGGCCTTGGACTTAGCTCGAGTGGCGGCGGACTCTTTCCTCGGGGCGGCGGATTTGGGGGTGGTGGCGGTTTCGGCGGCGGCGGATTTAGTGGTGGCGGCGGTAGTTTCGGCGGTGGCGGTGCTTCGTCTCGGTGGTAAAAAACGTGCGCGCTGGAGAAGAGATTTCAGTTAGCACGCTGCGACCAAAGAAGATCTAAGACGTCTCACCTTTTCATTTCGTGGACTTATCGAATTGACGCAGCGTTCGACTTCTGAACCACAACCTATAGTTTGACAGCGAGTCGGCACCCCCATATCTTGTATGTAAGGCAGTACCAAAGGCATCGGGCCTAATAATCCGGTGAAGGACTAAAATCAAAATTAACGTGGTTGGTCATAAGATGCGCGGAGCCAAGCTCTGGAACTTCTGCCAGCCCGAGATGTTGAGTTTGCTTCTAAGTTCGGAGACCTGCCGAGTTGTCACAATGTGTCGGTTTGATCGGTCGAAGAGAGTCGAAGGATTAACTCTCTCTCCTCTTCCGGTACGGACCCCAGGTGAAGTAGAGAAGTAGATCAGTTCTTAAAGTACCAAACCAACCTATCACTACAGGCGCAGCTCCTTCGGGCAGGATTCCGAAGGCAGACGTGTCTCGAATAGCAGTCCGGATTTATCGGGGGAAAAACCATGGAAGTTCAGTTGGACGCAGGCCGCGTCAATTTTGATGTCGAGAAAAATATTCTAAATGGGAACGAACTTGGCGAAACGATGTCGCTGAAATTAGATCCAATCGAGCGCGACGATCACCCGTATAGCCTCGTATCTCTTCGCCAAAAGATGGAAGCGTTCTCGCAGGGCCTGCCGGGCGTCGAGCTCGCCTCCGCAACCGAGCGCGTCTACAACTCGCTTTCGCCAAATGCCGGCGAAGCGGAGTTTTTGGATGCCGCGATCCAAGTGTTTTCCGGCCTGATTACGGTCGAACCGGACTATTCAAAACTCGCCGCCCGTATTCTTTCGGCGAAAATCCAAAAGGAACTGACCGACCAGAGCATCCGCAGTTTTTCGGACTCCGTGCGCGTCGGCGTCGAAAATGGCTTGATCCAGCCGCGCTTGCTTGAACTTTGCGCAGGTTTGAAGATCGATTTGACGAGAGACCAGAACTTTGAATTCTTCGGGCTGAAGACCGTTTACGATCGTTATTTGATCCGTCACCCAATCACCCGCAAAGTGATCGAAAGTCCGCAAAGTTTCTTCGCTCGCGTGGCGCTTGGAATTTCCTACACTCCCGCTCAAGCGCAAACGCTTTACGATATGGTCAGCGCGTTTCGTTTCATGCCGAGCACGCCGACCCTCTTTAATTCGGCAACGCTTACCCCCCAACTTTCGTCGTGCTTCCTGCTTGATTCTCCAAAAGACGAATTGAGCTCGATCTACTCCCGTTACGCGGAAATCGCCGAGCTATCGAAATTCTCCGGCGGTATCGGCGTCGCTTACCATCGGGTTCGCTCGCGCGGGTCGCTCATCCGCGGAACCAACGGGAAATCCAACGGGATCGTGCCGTGGCTCAAGACCCTCGA
>CAZAKW010000111.1:0-8116 GCA_964485835.1 uncultured Bacteriovoracaceae bacterium | reverse complement strand
CACTGGAGCGCAGAAGGGATGTAGTGGAACTCGTCGAAGTTCTGGGTCGCCGGAAATCGAAGATTAAAAAGGAAGAAAGCGAACGAGGCGAGAAAGAGGAGGACCGAATCAATCCAAGCGGACCGATTGCGGGCGAATTCGCTTCGGTACGACGTCGTGGCCGTAAAATGTTCCGTTGTCATCCTTCCCGCCCCCGCGCCGAAGGTCGGCCTTTGCTTGGCTTGACTCTTCGGGTCGTTTTTAGGAGGAGGCTTACGGGGCATGGATTTAAGCTAAGGGGCGCGCCAATTTGCGTCAATGCACATCTGGGGACCTTGAAACTCGAAAAGGCCTGGGCAAACCCCCCTGGTTCCGGCTAAAAAGGGCAGACTTTATGAGCGACACCCCAACGACGACGAATGCCCCTGATCTCGGAAGAAACGAACCCTGCCACTGCGGCTCGGGAAAGAAATACAAGCGCTGCCACGGAGTCGGTGCGGCGCCGAAGCTTTCGGTTCCGACGGCTCCGCCGGTGAACGCCGAGAACGCCGTCGCGACCGCCGGTGGATTTGATCCTTCGAAGATGGATCCCGCGATGCTCCAGCAGATGACCAAGGCGCTTCAACGGCTACCTCGTCCCCAGCTGATGCGTTTACAAGGGATCATGCAGCGGGCGATGGCCGGCCAAGACGTTGCGAAAGAAGCCGCCGAGTTTGAACGCGTGCTGCCTCCTGAATTTTCACAAATGGCGATGCAGATGATGATGGCCCAAGGCATGGCAGGGGCGGCGGCGGGCAGCGCGCCTGATATGGACGCCGACGAGGCGAAACAAATCGTGGCGAAAGCGGTAGCGGAGGGCAAGATGTCCGAAGCCGATGCGCGCGATCTTCTGGGCGGAGAAGATTCCCAGAGCGTCCTCGCTCGTTCCGAGAAAAAGGGCCTTTCCGGCCTGTTCAAGAAAATTACTGGAAAATAGCCCGCGTGTTTCGGCTGGTTACGAAAATCCTGGTTCTTCTCGCGGGAGCGGGAGTCCTTACGGCGAACACGACCCACGCCGCGCTATCGATGCGGTGGACGTCGGTCGCGGGAGTTATCCTTGACGATGGCGAGACGACCGTCGGTTTTGATCTCGTCTTCACCCGACCGGGAATTCTGCAGTGGGCAGGGCTTCGTGATTTGGTTCCTAATCCTCGCGTGATCGAGGAACATCTCGCGGCATTGGAACTTCGCAAACTCGATGCGCTTTTCGTGAGCCATACCCACTTCGACCATGTGACGGACGCTCCTTGGATTGCGAATCGGTACGGGGCGATTCTATACGGCGGCCCCTCGCTTGCGCGAATATCGCGGGCGAACGAACGCCGGTTCGGCTGGAAGAGTTCCCCTTATCGCCAGGCGCTCGATCGCGCTCCGATCCGAGTCGGTCGGTTCGAGATTTTACCGTATCAACGCAAACATGCCGCGATTTTCCCCCATCTGAGTTTTCATTTCCTAAAGGGTCCCGTACCCGAGACGTTTGATTTCGGATTCGATGACTACCGGGAAGGGGAGACCTGGGGGTATGTGATCTCCCACCCCGAAGGAAAAATCCTGATCGATCAAGGCGGACAGATTTTTGAGGGGATTCGCGAAGAGCTCGGGGGCGTGCGGATGATGGCGGTCGGAGTAGCGAATAAGACGAGCGAAGCGGAATGGCTTGCTTCCTATGTTGCGCCTTATCGCCCCGAAATCGTAATTCCGCTCCACTTCGACTGGTTTTTTTCGGGTCCGCGCCGAGGTCGGACGTGGATGCTACCCGGCACCGGTATTAAAAATTTACAACGAAAGACCACCGAGAACTATCCGAAGACCCGATTCGTCATCCCGAATTTCGGCGAGCGAATCGAACTTCCGTCTGCGCTCGTCCCCGTGGTCGTCCCGGCATTGGCGGCGCCGACCGCGGAGCCCTCACCACTCGTGGTGCCCGCCGCGAATCCGACTACCGAGAAATCAGAATCAGCCCCCGCTTCTTAGAAGCGCCGGGATCCGTCGTATTGATCGCATCAAAGACCTTATCGGCGGGAACCCAATAGGGTTGGTAAAAGTCGCGGTCCGGATCGAGAACGAGCACGCGATTCGTCTTCGCGTCGTACGCCCCGATGGGGGCGATGTGGCCGACTGAACCCGCGGGATCGCCGGTGAGGACGCTTTGCAGGTAATTGATGATCACGAAGTCGTTCGGATTTTTCTCGTTCGCGGCGAGGAGTTTTTTCAACCGCTTGAGTTCTGCTTTAGAATCTTTGCCGTTGAAGCGTTCGACGGTGACCGTGTAGGGGCCGCCCTCCGCCGTCTCAAGCGCGCGAGTCAAAGTCTCGCCGAGTTCGTCGAGTTGAAATCCTTTTCCCGCCTTGGCCACGTTCTTTATGAATTTGGCGTCGAGTTTGAAAATTTCGTCCACGCCGATATTCTTGCCGTCGGCGGTATTTCGGGTCGGGGCGAACAAAGCGTTCAAGACCATGATCGAAGAAGCGACACCACAGGCTTTCTCGTTATGCTGGGGTACGTAATAGGGGATGAGTTTCCAGAAATCTGTTTTACTCGCCGACTTGAAATAGGAGGCGTCCTCGGAAAGCGGTTTTGCAAGTTTTCCGTACTTCGGTTTCGCAAGCGCCGGCATGGCGAAAACCAGAGAAAGGACGAGGAGACGGCCAACGGCGTTCGTAAAGTGGAAAGAAGTCATATAGAAAGAGTTTAGGATGAACATTTCGATAGGTCCATTTCTCGTGATCGGAATCGGGCTTGGGCTCGGATGGCTTTATCGCCGCAGCGGCCGATTTTCGACGGCGGCGCCCGTCGCGCTCAATGCTTACGTAATTGCGATCGCGCTGCCCGCGCTCGTTTTGGCCCAATTGCCGCCATTTTTACGCGAGTGGGGGGCACGCTTGGACGGTTCGGGCCTGCTGAGCCTGTTGTTTTTGCCTCTCATTCCCTGGCTTCTTTTCGCGGTGGCCGTCGGGGTGTTCGGATTGATGTACCGCGCTGGATGGATCCGCCGAGATCAGTGGGTGATGCTGGCGCTGGCCGGAGGGCTTGGCAATACGTCGTTCGTCGGACTCCCGCTCGTGGAGGCGTTATTGGGGGCGGAAGAGATTCCGCGAGTGATTTTGCTCGACCAGCTTGGTACTTTTTTGGCGCTTTCCGTGGCAGGTACGTTTTGGATTTCGTGGTCTAGGGCGCGGGCGACGGACAGTGGACGTTTTTCCAAACGAAAATTTCTGCGCGACATCGTGCGGTTTCCGCCCTTTATCGCCTTGATCGCCGCGTTCGTCCTTATTCCTTTAGGTCCGCTTCCACAGGCCGTAGCTTTTGCCTTGGAGCGCATCGGAGCGACGCTGGTGCCGGTTGCGATGGTCGCCGTCGGGGCACAGCTCAATCCGAATTTCGCCACCTTTCGAACCGAAGGACGAGCGCTGACGTTTGGGCTCGGATTCAAGCTTGGCGTCGCGCCGTTAGGAGTTTTTTTGCTGGGAGGGGCATTAGGCATCGGTGGAAGCGATTTTCAAGTCGGCGTCCTTGAGGCGGCGATGGCACCGATGATCACCGCGACGGTGCTGGGAATCGAAGCGGGCTTTGCGCCTTCGCTGGGCGCTTTAATGCTTGGGGTGGGAATTCCTCTTTCGCTTCTCACCGTTCCGTTATGGAGCCGCGTGTTCCATTAACTCTTCAGGCTTACGATGTTTCCAACGTCGATGCGACCAGAGCCAATAAGGGGGGGCTCGGCGGATTTCTTTCTCCAACCAGCGGCTCGCTTCCTCGAGAATCCAACCGTGGGGCGTCGATTTCGGATCGGCGACCAAAGGGCGAATTTCAAACGTATAAAATCCGCGCGCGGTCTTGTGGATCACACCAAAAAACACCGGCAAGCCGTACGCTTTGGCGTATTTCTCGGCCCCAAACGGAACTCCCGTATCTTGATGGAGAAACTTAATCCAGTGAGCCTTGCGTGGATCGCCCGGGGACTGATCGATTCCGAAGATGGTGATCGTCGGCATTTCCTCCGCACTCGCACCTTGCTGGCGAAAGAAATCAGGTACGTCGCGAATCGGTATCATTTCCAGTCCGAACCGGCTCCGGGTGACGCGCATCTTTTTTTCCAAGAACCGGTTGCTCAGGGGTTTGTAAATCCCGACCGGACGATAGGGGATCTGCTGCCGAATGGAGACTGCAAGCCATTCCCAATTATTCAAGTGTCCGCCGACTAGGATCGCGGAACGTCCGGCTTCGAACTCGCCGCGGAGGACTGCGGGATTCAGGCATACGAAGCGGCGCTGGATTTCTTCGCCGGAAATCGAAAAGCCCTTAAGACTTTCGACGATTAAATCGCAGAAATGACGGTAATATTCACGGGCAATCTCGGCATGTTCGGCGGGGTTTTTTTCGGGAAAGGAGCGGGCGATGTTTTCTTGGACGACGCGGCGCCGGTAAGTCGCGAGATAATAAATGATCAAAAAAAGAACATCGGATATCCGATAAAGCGCTGCCATCGGAAGATAGGACAGCGGAATAATAAAAGAATAGTAAAGAACCCGAGTGAGCAAGGAGGTTACCGACTAAATCTCTTCCAAAGCCTTGGAAAGTTCTTCGTACCGAGAATTGCCGGCGGTGAGGAAGGTGCTGAAAGTCGAGCAATGGTTGATCGACTCGCCCACGAGGGAAATCATGCCGTATTCGTCGGCCCGTGCGACGTAAATCATTCGGGTACCCTCAGGCAGAGAAACGTCCGTGCCTGGGCAGCTTGTGGATCGCTCGCTTAATCGCCCACGGAAAAAGGTCACAGTGCCCTCACGTACGGATTTTTCAAGACCCGCCTTCGCGTCCGCGTCCAAGCGTCCGCTGACGTGGAGGATTCGATCCATCCGAACCGCTGAATAATTATTGAGTCCTTCGCTCATCGTCCATACCGACGCCCCGGTCAGAATCGCGTCTGCATCTCGTATCAAAGAATCAATTCCGGGAATCGCACATCGACACGCCGACGCCGAGGACACGACCATCAACTGAGAGGCGACCAACGCTGCGAAAAGAATAGACTTCATGGGACTGGTTTACTCCCCCGTCGAGCGGCTGGCAACCCCGAAATGACGCGAATGGTAATGATCAAGCGCCTATCGCTTGGCGGGACCCTTTGGATGGCGTATCTACGGAGGATGGTTCGAAAAAAAGCTCCTCGTTCTAGAAGTCCGAAGACGCGTAAAATGATTTCGCCGCTGATCGGAGTGATCCATCTTCCGCCGCTGCCGGGAGCACCAGGGGCGTCTAACCTCCATCCCACGGAGGCGCTTCGTAGGGCTGGAAGTGTGGCCATTGAAGAGGCGCGTCTTCTCTCAAAGGCGGGCTTCGGCGCTCTCATTCTGGAGAATTTCGGCGACAGCCCTTTTTATGGCAAGTCCGTTCCCCCCGAAACCGTAGCAAGTCTGGCGGTAATCGCGGCCGCGGTGAGGGAAGTTACGAGCGTGCCGATTGGTATCAATGTATTGCGAAACGATGCGAAAGCGGCACTCGCCATCGCGGCGGTCACGGGCTGCGACTTTATTCGGGTAAACGTTCTGGCGGGCGTAAGCGCCACCGATCAGGGTCTTATCGAGGGATGTGCGGCCGAGCTTTTGCGAGAGCGCTCGCGCCTGGGAGCATGGATAGCAATTTTGGCCGACGCCGACGTAAAGCACGCGCGGTCTCTATCCATGAAGGATCTCGCGACGGAAATCGAGGACCTCGCTCTTCGTGCAGGCGCAGATGGGGTGATCATTACGGGCCCCACGACAGGGCGCTCGCCAGAGACCGAAACACTCGATGCTGCTTTGAGTATGATGAAAGCTCGTGGAATTCCGATTTGGATTGGAAGTGGCGCGGATTCCGCATCTGCTGCACGTTTACGAAAGGCAGGGTTTGGAATCATCGTGGGATCCTCGCTTCGTAAGGGCGGCAAGGCAGGCGCGACCTTGGATGCGAACCGGATCAAAAAGTTTATTGAGGCGGCGAAGGGGCGGCGAGGATCGGCACGGAGTCAGCGGAAGTGAAATTAGGTAAACTTGTTTTACGAAGTTTCACTTCTAAATCCAGCTCTCAAAGGCGGTCCTCCACAGCTTTACGAGTCAATTTTGCTATGAAGGCGAAGCCCCAAAGCTTGGGCCTTTTCCAGGACTCTGAGAGAGGAAAGACTGGCGTCAAATCCACTTCGCACGGCGCGACTGTGGTGGACGGAGCGTCCATTCGTAAGGACTCAACCGCGGTACTCGTCACGCCCGAGTCGACGCCATTTTCGCCGCAGATCCTCGAACTGCCGCCTACTTTGGTCAAAGGGGGAGAAAGCGGTAAATTGCTTTCATCGGATCTCGTCCGGCCAGACGCGCGGCTCCGTGCCTGTATCGAGAGTTTTCTTTTGGACCAGCGTTCTCCCCATACGCGAAGAGCGTACGGGAAAGATCTGAAACGATTCGTCGGCTATCTGTTGGGACGAAGGGCGCGGATCGGGGAATCTTTCGGGATCGAGCGCCTCGATCGCGCCGTGATCATCGGTTATAAAGACGCGTTGCTTGAAGAGCGACTCGAGCATACGACGATCGATCGGCATCTTTCGACGCTGCGAAGTTTCTTTCGTTGGCTAGTGGAAGAGGAAATGATTGCGAAGAATCCGGCCGCAAACGTTCGATTTTTGAATCCGAAACGAATCTCGCGCACCAACGGGTTTTCGGACGACGAGGTCGTGCGCATCTTGAAGCAACCGAATCTGCATACTCGAACCGGCTCGCAACACTACGCGATCCTGATGATGCTTTTTTACTGTGGCCTGCGGCGCGCGGAAATCTGCTCGCTGCGAACCACGAGTTTGGGAACGGAGCGGGGACAGAAAGTCTTGAAACTACGCGGGAAAGGGGACGCCGAAAGAGTGATCGCCGTGATTCCCGCGGTCGAAGAAGCCCTCGGGCATTATTTTCGGATCACCGCTCGCGACCCCGGCGTAGATGCGCCGCTTTTTTCCCCGATTCGAAATAACCGAACGGGGGAAAAAGAAAAATCGCTCGACCCGTCCATGGTGTTTTACATCGTGACGAAATACGCACGCCTCGCTGGCATCGCGAACCGCGTTTCTCCCCATTCCTGCCGAGCGACGGCGATCTCCAATGCCCGCGATCACGACGTGCCGGACCGGGTGATCCAAGAGTTCGCCGGGTGGGCGAATCCCGATATGATCACCCGTTACGACAAGCGGAAAGCGTCGATCGAAGACTCGGCCGCGCATGCGATTCGGTACGGAAGGGACGATGAAAACTATACGAACTGAAGTCCCACGCCACGAACGGGGCTGCGGGCATCGAGCTTCCGCTCCCAGACGACTTTTGCGTTTAAATTGAGGTATTCTCGAGTCACGGCGACGTCGGGGCACGGCAAACTCACGCGGACTTTATCGCCGACCGCCAAGGAGATCCCTCGGTATTCCATAAAGAGACCACCTGCGGAATAGTTTCGCATGCGGGTTCGCACCATGAGACCGGAGTGAAGGACCATGACCCGGACCTCCTCGTCGGTGAGGAAGCGGGAACAAATCGACGGCTTAAAGTCCGCTCCCTGGGACATCTTCGCGAGCATTCCCTGGAAAATTTCGGGCTTAAAATCTTTCTGAATGGCGACGGCATTCCGGAGCCGGTCGATTTCACGGTAAGATTGCAGAGCGATTTGGCGAGCGGCGATTAAGATGGGACGATTGTTCGAAAGCGTCGAGATTTTTTGAATCAGATCGAATCCGGATTGATTGAGGAAGTCGCAATCGAGCACGGTAGCGGTAAATTGCGCTTGATCAAGCGGAGCCGAGTTAAGCGCCGCATTCAAATTTGTGCGAGCGACGGTGTAGTGGCCCATCGCTTCGATGCATTCGGACAGCGCGGAGGGCTTATCTGAATCGTGGTCCTCAATGAGTAAGATCTTTTGCACGCGCGCGCTTAGCCTCCATCTGAAACCTTTTCGGCACATCCGTTTAAATTCCTAACTGTTTTAGGGCTATCAGTTCCTAACTGAAGTCCTAAAGGACTAGTTCGCGATAACTTTTATTATCGCGAATAAGAGAGGGGGGCCTTGAGGTTTTTATCGTGCGTTTGGCGTA
>CAZAKW010000110.1:0-8157 GCA_964485835.1 uncultured Bacteriovoracaceae bacterium | reverse complement strand
CAAGCCCAAGCCCAAGCCCAAGCCCAAGCCCAAGCCCAAGCCCAAGCCCAAGCCCTTCTCCTTAGGTGCCTGTTTCTATTTTTTCTCTCGCGTGCGCGCGGAAGGTTTTTCCATCCGATGTTTCGCGTAGTATCCGGCGTGGACCCACGCGATCTTCGCATAGTAAGTCAAGAGCGGCCCTAGCACGAGATATTGAAGGAAGGGATAAGTGAGCACGATTGAGTCGTCAAAGCCCATGAACTTTAAGATCAAGACCGGAGGAATCGTTAACGCCGCGGTGGCAAAGAAGGCGACCATCATCGCGCCAAGGAAATAGCCATTTTCTTGTTCGATATCGTGTCCGCAATGGGGACACCTTTTCTTCATTCCAAAGTAGCCGTCAGAAACCTTTCCGATTCGACATTCGGGGCATCGACCGCCAAGGATTGCTTGAAAGAGGGACGGACGGGAAGATAGGGTGGGATCCATTGCTTAGTCCTTCGCCAGCGGCGAGCGTTCGTAAGTCATATTAAATTGGGTCACGACGAATCCGATTTTTCGATACAGGTGGATCGCCGCTGCGTTGGTGGAAAAGACGTTTAAACCGATACGGCCCCGGCCGATTTTTTCTGAATAGGCGATCGCTTCGCGCAGGGCCGGTTCGGCCAGGTGTTTTCCACGGTGTGCTTCGCGAAGTTTAAAGTTCCAGACGAAACTCGCCTGATCGTCGGTTGACGACTCGCCGAGATGGATTGCTCCGATGGGCGTTTCGCCGCTTAAGAGAGTGAAAAGATGGTGTCCTGGCGTGCGCAGTCCCGAGGGAAGCAGTCGGGTCCGAAACTCGACGTCGACCAACGGACGTGCGGAGGAGTACGGGAGATGTCGATAGTGAGGGGACTCGCGCGCATAGTCGGAGCAGCTCTCCTCCAGAAAAATCTCGAATTCGGCCTCGCTCATCGGGCGTAAGGTGACGGCGAACGAATCACGTGAATCGTCGGTGGGTGTCCTCCGGCTCAACTCTTGACCCTCTCCACGCTGATCACGCCTTTTTTGCCTTCGAGCGCCTTGGTCACCTTCAATAGTTGCTGGATATCTTGGACCTCGACGTCAAATATCGCGATCGCTTTCTTATCCTTGGTCGTCCGGATGTTCGCGCTCGAGATATTTACGCTGCACGCGGAAATCGTTTGCGACATCACCGCAAGTAGGCCCGCTTGGTCCAAGCAAAGAATCCGAATACGGACGTTTCGGCGCAGGTTTCCGTTAATGGTGCCTTTATTCCATTTCACGTCCACCCGTCGGCCCTGATCGTTGTCCAGGGCCTTGGTGCAGCTCGTAGTGTGGATCGTCACCCCGCGCCCGCGGGTGATAAAGCCGACGATCGAATCGCCGGGAAGGGGAGAACAGCACTTACCGAATCGGATTAAGACGTCGTCTTGATCGGCGACGAGAATCGCGTTCTTGGATTCGGTCTTTCGTTTCGCTGCCGAAAGGACCTTCCGCAAGAAAGACTCGTCGGCGCCCTTGGCCGCTTCCATTTTCTTTTCCTGGGCGTCTTGGGGAACGAGGAATTCCACGACCTTTTCCGGGAAGATTCGCCCGTAACCGAGCTGAATATAGAGTTCGTCCGGGGTTCGGAGCGAAAGATGGTCTTTCCAGAGTCGCTCGAAATCACCGCTCTTTTCGATCTTCGCCTGCGAAAGCCCGTACGGCTTGATCGTCTTCTCGAGCAATTCTTTCCCGATGGAAAGCGCGCGATCGCGTTCCTGCTGTTTGATCACGGCGCGGATCTTGGCCTTCGCCCGCGAGGTCTTGACGATCTTCAACCAATCTTTCGACGGTACGCCGGCGGCGTTCGTGATGATCTCGATCGTGTCGCCGGATTTCAAACGGTACTTCAGAGGGACGATTTTTCCGTTAACCTTCGCCCCCGCGCACATATTACCGACGTTCGTATGGACGGCGTACGCGAAATCCAACGGGGTGGCGCCGTAAGGAAGTTCTTTCACCTCGCCCTGGGGCGTGAAAACGAAGACGTCTTCGGCGAAGAGATCGATCTTAACCGTCTCGAGAAATTCCGCGGGATCCGAAAGATCCTTGTTCCATTCGAGCAGGCGGTTGACCCACTCGACGTTCTCTCGCGAATCCGATCCGAAGCGGCCCTCCTTGTAGCGCCAGTGGGCGGCGATGCCGGAATCCGCGACTTGGTTCATCTCCTGGGTGCGGATTTGGATCTCGATCCGGTCGCCTTCAGTGCCGATCACGGTCGTATGGAGCGATTGGTAGGAATTCGCCTTCGGCATGGCGATGTAATCCTTAAAACGTCCAGGGATGGGTTTGAACGCGGCGTGGATCACTCCGAGCGACTTGTAGCACTCCGTAATATTCTCGACGACGATGCGGAACGCGATCAAGTCGTGGATCTGGTCGAAGTCGACTTTGCGGCGATCCATCTTCTTATAGATCGAAAAGAAATGCTTCGCCCGGCCTTGGATCTGGGCTTTGATCTCGTACTCTTCGAGTTCTGAACGAAGGGTTTCCGTGAAGGATTCGATGAACTTATCGCGGACGCCTTTTTTCTTCTGCACGAGTTCCGAAAGTTTTCCGTAGACGTCGGGGTGCAGATAACGAAGGCAAAGGTCTTCGAGTTCGATTTTAAGCCAGCCGATTCCGAGCCGGTTGGCGATCGGAGCGTAGATATCCAGGGTTTCCTGCGCGATACGCTGCTGTTTTTCGGGCGCGAGAGGCTTGAGCGTGCGCATGTTGTTTAGCCGGTCGGCGAGCTTCACCAGGATCACGCGAATGTCTTTTGCCATCGCGATGATCATTTTGCGGAAGTTTTCGGCCTGCTTTTCTTCGTTCGTCCGAAACGTGATCTTCGAGAGTTTGGTCACGCCGTCGACGAGTTCCGCGACGTCCTTGCCGAACTCCTCGGCAATCGTTTCGAGCGTCGTGCCCGTATCTTCGACGGTGTCGTGGAGAAGGCCAGTCATGATCGTCGCGAGATCGAGGTTCATCTCCGCGAGCGAAAGGGCGACCTCGGTTGGGTGGATGATGTAGGGATCGCCGCTGGAGCGTTTCTGGGCACTGTGGGCCTTAGCCGCGAAATGATAGGCTTTATCAATCTTATCTAAAGGGGCATCGGGAAAGTAGCTTCGGACCGTGGTCTTGAGCTTCTCAAGAACTTTTAGCGATTCCGCGCTCACGCGTACGTCCTTCCGCGGATCGCCGCAAGTACGATTCCGACCAGCTCGAAGCCAGCGCGTTCCAAGTCGTCATTGACCAACACGTGGTCGAATCGATCGAGTTCGGCCATTTCCTTGGCCGCCCCCCGGAGGCGCTTAGCGATACTCTCCTCGGAGTCTGTGCCGCGAGTGCGGAGGCGGCGTTCGAGTTCTTCCATGGAAGGCGGCTTGAGGAAAATTCGCACGGTTCGATCCGGGTAAGAGGCGCGAAGCTGTTCGGCGCCTTGGACGTCGATATCGAGTAGCAACGAGCGACCGGCGGCGAACGCGCGCTCGACAAATTCCTTGGTCGTGCCGTAAAAATTACCGTGGACCTCGGCCCATTCGGCGAATCGGCCGGCTGCGACGAGGCGTTTGAATTCGTCTTGGGTTGTGAAGAAATAGTCCCGCCCGTCGACTTCCTGTCCGCGCGGTGCGCGCGTGGTCGTTGAAATCGAAAGCGTCAGTTCCGGGACTTCGCGAAGCAAACGCGCGCAAAGCGTCGTCTTTCCCGTGCCGGAGGGCGCGGAGATCACGATTAACCGGGGCTGCGGAGCGGCGTCCGTGCTCATTCGAGATTCATCACCTGTTCGCGAAGTTGCTCGAGCCGGACTTTCGCGCTGACGACTTCTTCGGACATTCCGTAGTCTTGCGCCTTATTGCCGAGAGTGTTGATCTCCCGACCGAGTTCCTGAAGGACGAAATCGAGTTTCCGTCCGACCTGCCCGCCCTCTTGCAGGATTTTTCGCAGATGGGCGAGGTGGCCTTGAAAGCGGACGAGTTCCTCCTCGATATCCGTCCGGTCGACGAGCATCGAAAGTTCCTGGCTGATTCGTGATTCGAGCACGGCCTGGATGTTTCCCTCCGAAAGCGGGTAGCTCTCGAAAATCGCGCGTACTTTTTCCCGAATTCGCTCGGGGTATTTTACGGTGACGGCTTGCCGTTTGCCACGTAGGGATTCGATCGTCCGCTCGAGTTCGGCGGCGGCGTCGAGGAGAATTTTCGCCAAAGCCGCCCCTTCGTGGCGGCGCATTTCCTCCAGTCCGTCCAGCGCGCGCGAAACCACCGGTTTAAGGTTCTTCCAGATTTCCTCCGACGACAGCTCGCCGCTTTTACGGACGAGGACGTCGGGGTAATTCGCCAGGTCGCGAAGCGAAATCTCGCCGGGGACGCCGAGCGCAAGTCCGAGTTCCCGAAACTTTTCTAAATAGCGTCTCGCCAACTCCACATCTAAAACAAGCTCAACCGCCGCCCCTTCTTCGCCGGCAGCATCGGCCAGGCGTTCGACTTTCAACTCGATCGCGCCGCGGGAAAAGCGCGACTGGACGAGGGCTTTCGTCGCGGTTTCAGCCGGTTGGTATTCGCGCGGAAGGCGGACTTTGAGGTCTAAGAAACGGTGATTCACCGATTTGGCTTCCACGCGAATCTTCTGTTCGCCCAGCGTGCCTTCGGCGGATCCGAAGCCGGTCATCGATAAGACCGTATTCACTGGGTGCGCTCCTCGGAGGGAGCTTTGACCCGGGCCAAAGCCATCTCACCCATTTCCCGGAACTTTGAATAACGCTCGGACATCAGCTTTTTCGCGTTCGGCGTTTTCGTTTGTGCCTTGATCAGCGGAGCGAAGTGTTTCAAGAGCGCCTTATTCGTGTTTTCGAAAGTGGTCGACCAATCGCGATGCGCGCCGCCTAGCGGTTCGGTGATCGTCGCGTCGATCACGCCAAGTTCGAGAAGATCCTTGGGATTCATCTTTAATTTTTCCGCCGCCCGCTCGGCCAATCCCGAGTTGTTCCAAAGAATCGAAGCGCAGCTCTCAGGCGAGATGACCGAGTAGGTGGAGTATTCCATCATCACGACTTTATCCGCGACACCGATGGCGAGCGCGCCTCCGGAGCCGCCTTCACCGATCACGATCGCGATAACCGGCACCTCAAGCCCGAACATCATCCGAATGGATTCGGCGACGGCCTGCGCTTGTCCTCGTTCTTCGGCGTCCAATCCGGGATAAGCACCCGGAGTGTCGATGAAGGTGATGATCGGCATGCGGACGCGAGATGCGAGTTCCATCAGCCGCATCGCTTTGCGGTAGCCTTCCGGTTTGGCCATCCCGAAATTGCGTTCCATTTTTTGTTTCGTGGACCGACCTTTTTGGTGGCCGATAACCATCACGGGAATTTTACCGTGCGAACCACCGAGATCCCAAACCGCCGTACCACCAAGGATGGCGTGGTCGTCTGCAAAATTCCGATCGCCGGAGAGTTCTAGGAAATCGGTGAACAGGGCGTCCACGAAGTCGCGTGTATACGGCCGGTTCGGATGCCTTGACACTTGGACGAGCTGCCAGGCGGACAAATTCGCGTAAGTATCTTCGATCAACTTTGTGACTTTTTTCTCAAGCGACTGGATTTCATTTTTGAAATCCATGTTCTCTTCTTTTGAGAGCTGGCGAAGGTCGGCGAGCTTTTTTTCCAGTAGAACGATCGGTTTTTCAAACTCGTAAAAGGCTTCCATCGGCCTTCGAGGTTAGCATGGGCGAGGAAAGGAAGCGATTGCTGTGCGGAGCGTCAAACGGATATCTTACGCCGATGAACCTTCCGCCTGTGACCCCCCAGCCGTCGACTCCTCCTCGCTCTTTCGCGCGTAAACTCAAACGAGCCGTACTCGTCGTAGTCGCATTCGTGATGATGCTGACCATCGCCGCCGTGGGTCTGATGATGGTGGCGAACTACGGTGAGGGTTACCGGGTCGGCACGATCCTAAAAATGTCGAAAAAAGGCGTGCTCTTCAAAACCTGGGAGGGGGAGCTCACGCAAGGATTCTTGGAATCGACGGCGGACGCGACGAGCGCGGGGGTTTCCACTCGAATTTGGTACTTCACCGTCGAAAACGACGACGAGGTGATTTCGGCCATCGATCACGCGATCGAAACAAATAAAAAGGTGAAACTTTTCTATAAGGAGAAGTACACGCTTTTGCCGTGGGTCGGGGATACTCGCCAGATCGTCTATAAAGTTGAAGAGGTCCAATAACTCGTCCACACTACTTGAGAGTGGAATCGCTTAAGGAACTTCTCCGATCCGTTTCGCGCGGCTTTATGAAAAGATTGGCGGCCTTATTGGTCGGGGCCGTGAAGGCGCTCGCGCACGCACCCGGGGCGATCAAAGAAGGGTTTGTCGAAGCAAGGCGCGGACTGAGATCGTCTGACTTTCCCACTCGCCGGATGTCGATTGTCTTTTACCTCTCGCTTCTGGGAGTTGGGTTGAGCTTTTATGGATTCGGTCGGTTCGTGATGCAAGATCGTGCGCGTAAACACGCGCAGGCCCAGGTCGAGGCCGATCGATTGGCCGTCCAAGCGCTTCGCGACGAAGAAGAACGCCGTTCTCGCGAGCCGCCGCCCTACCAGACGCTTGGGACTTTCACCCTCGAACTGCGCGAGGAAGAAGGCGTGGCTCGTTCCAGCGGTCTACGAGCGGCCGAGATGGAGATCGTCGTCGCATGCAGCAGCCTCGTGGTTTGCGACTGGATCAAAGCGAATATCGATCGATCGCGGGGGGAGTTAAGCCCGCTCTTCACTCCCACCGACCGAGAGAAAATTCTCTCAACCGGTGGGAAGAAGGCGCTTCGCGACGAAATTCGGGATGCGCTGAACCGACTGCTTGACGAGCGAGGAGTCTCGGGAACCGTGCTTGAAGTTCTCTTCCCGCGGTTCATCGTAAGCTAAGCGGCCTATTCCTTCTCATCCCGCCTTTCGCGTGAGATGGGCTCGGGGCCCCTCGACGCCGTGACGTTTGAGCATTTCAAACAACGTGCTGCGGGCGATTCCGAGGATCTTCGCGGCGTCCGCCCGGTTGCCCCGGGAAAGTTGGAGCGAACGAAGCACCATCACGCGCTCCATTTCCTCAAGCGTCAGCATGCCTTCCGCAAGGTGGCCCGCGACGAATCCAGTCCCCGCTTCTTCGGATTTTCCGGAGAAAAGAAAGGCGAAGTCTTCGTCGCTGAGTACGGGATGGAAGGGCCCCGCGAGCCCCGCGGCGCGCTCGATGGCATGGCGAAGCTCCCGCACGTTGCCGGGCCACGAGTAGGCTTGGAGTCGGAGGAGGGTACGCGGACCGATGGTTTTCTGGAGTTCTCCCGCGAATTCGCGTGCGAGCAGCGAGACGTCGTCGGGTCGGGAACGGAGAGTGGGAATCTCGATTGTGACGGAAGCGAGCCGATAGTAGAGATCCCGGCGAAACTTTCCTTCTTCGACGAGTTTTTTCAGCGGCAAGTGGGTGGCGCAGACGACCCGGACGTCGGCGTGGCGAATCTGGTCGCTACCGACCGGACGGATTTCGCCATTTTCGAGGAAGCGAAGGAGTTTCACTTGGAGCTCGAGCGAAAGATCCCCGACTTCGTCCAGAAACAGCGTTCCGCCATGGGCGGCAAGTAAAGCACCCGCTCGCTGGGCGTGCGCGCCCGTGAACGCGCCTTTCAAATGGCCGAAGAGCTCGCTTTCAGCGAGGGACGGCGCGAGGGCTCCGCAGTGGAGCGGAATGAAAGGGCCGCCGGCACGTTCGCTCCAGGCGTGAAGAAGTCCGGCGATGACTTCTTTTCCCGTTCCCGTTTCGCCGGCAATGTAGATCGAGAGAGGAGTCGCCGCCGCTTTTTTTGTGGTCCAAAGCAGGTGTGACCCGGTTTCCGAAGTTGTCTTCCAGGGACGCACACCGCGGGGTGCCGAAGGAAGCGCCGCTGCCGGGCGTACGGGAACGACTCGAAAGCGGGTTTCTCCCAATTCGATCGTTGTTTCGGGTGGAAGGAGGGCTTCGCGGAAGGGGATCGCGGCTAAACGCGCGGGACCACTCCCGGGAGCCACCCTAAGCCAGACCGCGCCGTCCGCCCAAATTTCGATCTCACCGCATTCCACCGGCAGAGTCGAATCGCGAAGCGGTACCGCGACGTCGGGCATCCGCCCCATACG
>CAZAKW010000109.1:0-8254 GCA_964485835.1 uncultured Bacteriovoracaceae bacterium | reverse complement strand
AGCCAAAACCAGCCTCGCTGCTTCATAGTCTTCCTAGACCAAACCCGATTTCCATTTGATAAACAAGCCTAACCCGCCATACTCAACGGGCGGTTCTTCCCGCATCTATGGAAACGACCTCTCCCGAAGCTCTCAATAAAAAAGCGGTTATCCGCCATCTGATTTCGTTCCTTGAAGAGGAACTCAGCGAAATATCCGGCGATCCCACGGAGTCTGAGGCCGAGCGGCGGCGTGAGCTTGAAAGCCTGTTGGTGATGTACCGTTTTTTGCCTTCGCGTGAATACGCCCCGCACGAACCCATCATCCCTAGTTCACTCGTTACTCTCCAGACAGGTTCGGCCAAAACGATCGCATTGATCGTGCCCCGCGGCGGCGGGTTGATCACTACGCTCTCCGGGCTTCCTCTCCAAGTGCTCACTCCTCAATCCCCACTGGGCGAAGCGTTACTTGGGCGTAAAGTCGGAGACCGCGTTCCCCTCGAAGTCCGGGGCCAGACGCGTGAGTACGTTATTGTCGCCGCGGTCTGAAAATCGAGCGGACGATAAAGCCAAGAAAGACAACCGCTAAAGCCACTCCGGCCACGGTCAGTCCCAGTAGAAGCAACGCGATGAAGGCGCTTCCGATCAAAATTTTCGGTAGGATCCCGCCGCCGCGGGTGCTTCCCCAAGCGACCTTAAAACCGCTAGCTCCACTACCGGATTCGAATTTTACGTCGGCGCCACCGGAAGGACG
Organism: uncultured Bacteriovoracaceae bacterium; assembly: GCA_964485835.1. Taxonomy (GTDB): domain Bacteria; phylum Bdellovibrionota; class UBA1018; order UBA1018; family UBA1018; genus JACMQW01. The sequence goes on along the minus strand of CAZAKW010000109.1, from coordinate 7,522 downwards.
GTAAAGCGTATTACCGTCGGCATCAAGCACCTCGGCTTCTTTGGCAGGCAGAGGACGGCTTTCGTCGTTTTCCATGCCGGTGCTATATCATGGCAAGGCTTGCCAAGCCCGAAATTACTGGTATCACGCACTAGTGGGGGAGCCGAGTGGCGATGTCGCCTAAAAAAATTCTTAAACGACTGCCGAAAAACGGTTGGACCCTCAGTTTAATCCTTCACTGTGCGATCGCGGGCCTGCTTTTAAGTGTCCTCTTTCGCGCGGACTCGATTCCTCCGCCGCGAGGGTCGGTTTCCGTGATGACGATTGAAATCGGAGGAGAAGTCGGCGCGGGTTCTCGTCCCGAAATCCACCGCCCGCAGCCACGCGCAAGGCCTCCATCGGCCACGGACGGAATCGCCACCGCACCCTCGGCAAAGTCGGGAGAAAGGAAGTCCGACGCCGACGTCGCTTCTTCGATCGCATCCGGAGTGTCCGATCGTGGCACCGGAGAGGGTGGAGGAAACAAGACCGAACTTGCGATATACGTCGCGGAAGTCGTGCGACTGATCAACCAAAAGAAGCAATACCCGCGAAGCGCTTTGCTTAGGGAAGAAGAGGGGAAGGTGATGATTTCCATCGACGTCGCTCCCGACGGAACCGTCTCTAATCCGGTGATTGAAAAACCCAGTCCGTTTGAGTCGCTTAATCAGGGCGCGATCGCCACGATTCTCGCGATGCCTAAACTTCCGCCGGTACCCGCATCTCTTCCTCAAGGGGCGCATCTTCACATCCCTATTCTTTATCGCATCGATCGTTAGTTCACTTGCTTATTGCAAACAACTTGCAATAAGAAATTCGCGTCGATAGAAGATGGGAATGAAACTCGTGCATATTGCCGCCCTTCCGCTGTTCCTAGTGGTTTCTGCTCTTTCCGCCGAGCCTTCGATCTCTCCCGCGGAGTATCTTCTTCCAGAAATTTCCGTGCTTGGCCAAGCCGGAGACGGTAAGGCGTCGGTGAACGATTTTGTGCCGACGGTGAGCGAACTTTCAGGTAGCCGGCTGGAACAACGAAGCCAAAGTACGCTTGGCGAAACGCTCTCTCGGGAAGCAGGAGTCAGTTCGACCCAATTCGGCGCCGGGGCAAGTCGGCCGGTGATTCGGGGGCTAGAGGGTGAACGCGTGCGCATCCTTCAAAGCGGGGTAGGAGCTATGGATGCTTCCGGAACGAGTCCCGATCATGCGGTTTCGTTCGACCCGTTTTTGGTGGAACGAGTCGAGATCCTTCGAGGTTCGGCTTCGCTTCTCTATGGGAGTAATGCGATCGGCGGGGTGATTAATCTGGTGAACCGTCGTATTCCGGAAAAGAAAGTCGGTCCGAATCTTCGGGTGAATACGCGATTTTCAAGCGTCGACGACGGACGAGGGGGGGCGCTCGCTTATCAGCAGCCGGTCGGAAAATTCGTTTTCCATTTCGACGGAAGCTTGCGTGAGACCGAAGACTACGCCGTACCGGGATTTGCGCGATCCGAACGACTACGATCGGAGCAGCCGTCCGCTCCCGGGACGGTTGAGTCCCAGGACAAGGTCGCGAACAGCGCGAACAAAGTTTGGGAAACCGCGGTGGGCGGAAGTTATGTCCGCGATTCCGGCTACGCGGGTCTGTCTTACTCCGCCTACGATTCCCGCTACGGAGTCGTCATCGAACCGAATGTGACGATTGATATGCATCGCGATCGAATCGACGCCGGCAGCGAATGGCGTTCGGAGGGTTGGCTCCAATCGACTCGGGCCAAAGCCGCATTCACGAAGTACGAGCATAAGGAAATAGATGGAAGTACTCTTGGTACGATCTTCCAGAATCAGGCGGTCGAGACTCGCGTTGAATTCAAGCACCGTCCGATCGGAATCGTCGAGGGCCTCTTCGGATTTCAAGGGATGTATTCCGATTTGTCCGCCCAAGGAGACGAAGCGTTTTTACCGACGACCTTCAGTTCGTCGGGAGCATTTTTCTTTTACGAGGAGTCAAAACTCGGAGACTGGACGCCCACGTTAGGGGGTCGATTCGAATACAATCACGTTCAAGCGAAAAGCATTTCCGAAGCCTCCCGCCACTTTAAACCCGCCAGTCTGTCTTTAGGGACGCTTTATGCGCTGACTCCGAGATTCTCCCTAGCGCTCAATGCGAATTACAGCGAAAGGGCGCCCAATTATCAGGAACTTTACGCGAATGGTCCTCACCTCGCGACGGGAATATTCGAGATTGGAGATACAAGCTTAGGAATTGAAAAAGGAAGGTCTGCGGAGCTGTCGTTTCGCGAAAAAACTGAAAGCTCCGAAGGTCGAGTCACGGCTTTTGTGCAGGATTTTACGCGGTTTATCTCCCTCACGGACACGGGGGTAGTGAATCCAGGTGAAGATGCGGGCGACACGGCCGACGATCTTCCCGAGTATGCTTTCGGGGGTACCCGGGCACGATTTTACGGCGCGGAGGTCGAATATCGAAGACGGCTTCCCTGGGAAATTGGAAATGGATACTTCGAAATCGAAAGCCGACTCGATTGGCTCCGCGGCCAGGACCGGGGACGGAATACGAATCTTCCCCGGATCACGCCTCTTCGCGAAACGGTCACGCTTGAATATCGAAATAATTTCGTCCGTGCTTCGGGAGAAATCCAGCATAACCACGTTCAAACGCGGGTTGGCCCGAACGAGCGCGTGACCGATGGATACACCTGGATCAATCTGAACTTAGAGGCGCCTTGGACGACGTCGTTTGGTTTACTTCAAGGAATGTTTCGAGTGAACAATCTCTTTGACGTCGAAGCACGTAACCACGTTTCCTTTTTGAAGGACCTGGCCCCGATGCCAGGCCGGAACTTCGTCCTAGGGCTCCAAGCGCGGATTTAAAGACGTTCAAGGAGTTCGATCGGCATGAACGGCGTGGCTGGATCGGAATCGACTAAATAAGCGGTGATTCCCTGGTCGCGAGCCGATTGGACTTCGTCCGGCGCTTCGCCTTGAAAGACGACTTTGCAATCAGCACCGTTTTCTTCGTGCGAAACGAGCGCAAGCGCGGACTGAAAGAGGAAGGGAGCAGGCTTGCGCTCCGCTTCGGCGTTCGGAACGAGAATTCGGTTTTCCGGGAAGTCTTCCCAGTCCATCGGAATCGAATCGGGACCGCGGGACCACGAGTCGGCAAGCAATCGACGAAGTGCTTCGATTTTTTCCTGCGAAGTAGGGCCCCATTCGATTGGCACATTCGTAATTAGACCGATCTGAAATCCCCGACGCTTGAGCTCGTTGATGTATTCTTTGGCTCCCGGTGCGTAGCGCGAGGGGGTGCCTTCGCGATGGATCACAAGGGTATTACCGAGATCGAAAAACACCCACGGTTTGAGACAAGTAGGACGATCTACCGCCGACTGCGCTTGCGCAGGCAACGCGAGCGGATGGGCGAAGAGAACCGTAAGCATGAGGGCTTTCAGGATCATTTTCTAGATTTACCTTTGGGTTTGAGTTTCCGCTTGAAACCGGAAGGGTCGAATCGTTTCAAGAGTTCGTTACTGAAGCGAATTCCGAAACCCGTCACGTCCTTAGACGAAAGGCCCAGTCCTCCTTTATGGGATTCGGATGCGAGATCCACGTGCAGCCAAGGCGTCTCCGGCTTTACGAACCGAGAAAGAAAAGTGGCCGCGTAAATATGGTCGCAGTTGTCCGTGACCGCGCATTGCCGGAGGTCGGCGATGTCGGATTGAATCGACTCCCAATAGTCCTCGCCAATTGGAAACCCCCAGACTCTTTCCCCAGAGGCTTCGCCTGCGGCGTGGGCAAGCTCCCGAAGCGAATCGAAATTCGAAAAAACTCCCGAACGACGGGTGTCAATCGCTCGTATGATCGCGCCGGTCAACGTCGCGTAATCGACGACGAGATCAGGATTCCCCTCGCAAGCCATCACGAGCGTATCCGAAAGTGCCATTCGTCCTTCGGCGTCCGTATCCACGACTTCAATCGAAACTCCGTTGGAAGCAACGACGACTTCGTTGGGTTTGTAGGCCGTGGCGCTGATCAAGTTCTCGGCCAATGCCAAATAACATTCGACCTCGTCGGCGGATCCACTCCGAGCGAGATGCCCGAAAAAAGCAAGCGCGAGCGCGGATCCGGTCATATCCCGGTGCATATCCAGCATCGCCTCGCTGCCTTTGATATTGTACCCGCCCGTATCGAAACAAAGACCTTTGCCGACCAGCGCTATTTTTCGCCCCGACGTCTTGCCTTTCGGGCGGTAGACAAGCTTTACGATCCCGTAGTTTTCGTTTGGCGTCGCGCGTACAACGGCCAAAAACGCATTGGCGCCGCGCTTTGCGAGCGCTTTCTGATCGAAAAACTCGACTCGTGCGCCCCAATCCTTGGCGAGCTTTCGAATGCGCGCGAGATAACCCGATGGACGGAGTTCGTTCGGAGGAAGTTCCGCCAGCATCCGAACGAGATTCGCGGCCTCGGACATCGATACGGATTCCTCGAATACGGCGCGGGCGGCGGCAAAAGGCATGACGCTATTGAAATAGAGAAGAGGCGAGCGTTTTTCTTTTTTGTTCTTCTTTTTCGCCTTCTCGCCGAACGTTTTCGGCTCGTAGGCCCCGAGAATCAAAAGTGCGGTGATCGCCGAAAGCGCGCGCTCCGCGCCGGCTTCCGTCAAAGAGAGCGCATCGACGACGATCGACTCGGTCCGTTCAACGTCAAAGGAAAACGCCTTGCGAAGCCCGTCGTGGAAAGTAAACGTCTTGGTTTCGTCGCGCACGAAGACAAACGTCTCGATCCGGCCGAAACCGGAATGGAGATCCACGCCCTTTACGGGCTCCCGCTCTGTTAGTTCGATTTCGGAGAAAAGCTTTTTTGGATAACGAGCCGAATGTTTAAGAACATCCAAGCTCTTTTCGTCGAGAATCCGCAAGGTGTGGACGGAGTCCGCGGGGAGCTTTCCCTTAGGAAAAGGTTTCAAGTCAGGCTTCATAACGAGCGCTCCTCTTCTAGAGAGCTCGAGTCTAGAGGTCTTGAGGTAAAACTTCCAGAGCTTCTTGATACTCTGAAGTCGGATCGATGATCGGTCCGTTTATAGGGTAGCCGCGAAACTGGATCGGATCGACCGTTGTCAGATCAAACCCGCCGGAAGTCGGTTCAGCGCGATCGACGAGCACGCCCGCTAAGGCGCGCCGAGGTTCCGCCATCGTCTCCGCAGGAACCAGGCCGCGGAGCAACGAACTTCCTACGAATGCGAGCGAGGACGACCCGTTTGGCTCGGTAAGAGGGTCATTGGAAATCGGATCCACCGGCCCGGGAGGAGTAAGGGCCGAGAACACTTGATAGACTCGAATTCGCTTCGCGTTGAATTTTTTGAGAAACTGGAAACTCAAGGCCCAGGTGATCAAGTTGCCGACTTTAGGCTGCGACCCTTTCTGCAAAAGGTAAAGCAGGACGGCTTTGTTGACGAAGTCGATCTTGATCTTGGAGATGGTCGCGAGTTCGCGTTTAAAGACTGGGAAGACGTAGTCGAGCGTTTCTCCTCGGTCCAGGGTTCCATCGCGATTCCGGTCGAATTTGAACATCACCGCCTCCGCGAAATGCGGGATTCCAGCGAAACTCGCGATATCGTAGCTACTGATGGGTTCGTCGTCGAAGCCGCTGATCTTAGCGCCATGCTCGAGGGTTTGATACCATTCTCCGCGTTCCGTGGTCGTCATGCCGGAGACTTCGGTGCGAAGCTGGGGAAAGTTGGAAAAGACGCTCTCGAAGTTCGAAAGGAAGCGATCCCGAAAACAGTGGATGTCGTAAACCGGAAGCTTTAGGGGCACGCTCCAACCCTTGAGCGGGCAAGGGACCGATCCGAGCATTGAGGAGTCGGTGATCCGGTTCGCTTGGATGCCGGAAGAAAAAAGATAGGCGATGTAAACCGAGGTTTCGCGCAAATCCATGACGTCGTTGCCATCACCCGCCGGCATGAAAAGATTCGCCTCACGAAACCGCTTGGCGTCGATGCCCGTTTTATAAGGATGCATCATGCTGAGGGCGTAAAGGACGGGATTGAGGTCGTCCACCAACTGGGTGAGATCGGATACGTAGCCGGCTTTGCCGTAGGTATTGGTCGCAGAACCGTAGGTATCTAGAATGCGCCCCGCGGCCGCCTCAAACCAGCTCATCCGGTTTAGGTTATTGAGCGTGTGTTTATCCTGCCAACCCTGAAAGGAGATCTCCTTTCCCGCGGCCGGATAGAGGCCGGGGTAACGATTCGCGATCGCGATCAGTCGGGTGATTTCGGCGGAAGTGCCGATCGTCGGTCGGTAGGCATTGGCCCGCGCCGCGAATTCGGTGGCCGACAACTCCTCGTCCCCCGTCGAGAAAAGTTGCTTGAGATGGTAGTTCGCCCGAAGGCCCGTCCGGAAAATTTCCACGATTTTTTCGATCGCCTGACTATCGATTCCGGCGTCGGATCCGGACTGGAGGAGGCGTAAAAGCGCGGGTCGATAGGTCGTCGTTTTGCTTCCAACCGTTTTCGTCCTCGATCGGAGAAGCGACGTGGCCCCTTTGCGGAAATCGGTTGCCAGCGTCGGGAGAATCTCGATGGGAGCTTCCGAGATCACGCGTTCGAGCTGGGGCGCGGGAAGGAGGCCGTTCCATTCGCGCAAACTGCCTTTGAGAATGCCGTGGATACGATCGATCATCTCGAGTTGGAAAAGGGGATCGTCGTCTTGGTGGTCGAGGTATGCAACCGCGGCGCCCCCCGCACGGAATCCGAATTTTAGGATTTTTTCCCAATCCGCGCCGGCAATACCGTCGGTGGCACCCGCCAGCAGAAGCGTTTTTAGCTCCATCACGAACCGTGTCCACTGACGGATGGATGCCGGGTTGCTCCGAACGCTGACCGCGGAGAGTTCCGTTAAGAATTGGATGGCCATGTCCGTGGTTAATTTGGGATGGGCCGAGGTGTTCAAGTAATCCGCGAGATGGACGCCAAAGCTCTCGATGGCGTCCGCGAAGGCGCGAAGGTTCGCCGGTGTCGGACTTTGTTTCCGGTTATAGAGATGCGGGATCAATGCGGAGGTCTCTTCCTTCAAGAATCGGGAAAGACTTCTAAATTGCTCGATTTCGCTTTTCGAAACGCTGCGGTCCGTCCCGCCGAATAACGAGGCCTTGACCGAGAGCGCACCGGAGACGAACGCGCTTGTCACTGGTTTTGAGAAGAGAAATTTTTGCATGAGAAAGCGGATGTCTTCGGCGACGTAACCGCTGTCTTCCGTACCTTTGACGAATTTCGTGAAAGTATCGATCGTATCGTCGATGCAGTCCCAGGTCGCTCGCCATTTCCCCTCGTCCACCCGGCCTTCGAGGTACTGTTCCGTTAAGGGTCCCAGTTCGTCGAGACAGGCGCCCGTTTCTTGGGCGAGGGTCTTTTGCGAGGGTTTTTTATCGCCTAAAATCCCGCAGCTGCTCACCAAAGAGACCGTGGTTCCAAGGGATGCCAGGACGAGCGAAGTGCATCGAATTCGTC
>CAZAKW010000108.1:0-8302 GCA_964485835.1 uncultured Bacteriovoracaceae bacterium | reverse complement strand
ATCACCGCTGACACCCTTCGCCCCGTCTACGAAGACTCCTTCGTCTCGCCCACGATCCCCAAGGACCGGGTCCCGGAATATACCGTTGAGGGTTTCCAGCACGTCTCGACTCAGCAGGGAGTGAAGCAGTGGCGACTTCAAGCCGACCGTGCTTTTTTCTATCAAGTCGACGGCATCGTCCACGCTCGGGTTGTTCACGCGGATCTCTACGACGAACAGGGGAAAATCACGAAGGTCACCTCCAAAGAAGCGAAGTACTTCATGGCCTCGCGGGACCTCGAACTTTTTGGAAACGTACGGACCCTTTTCCCGGCAGGGCTTGAGACGTTAAGCCCTTATCTGCTCTATCGGCCCGCCCGTCGCGAAGTCTCCGTTCCGGTGACTTATCCCCTCGAAGGACGAGGTCTTCCTGATCCACAGGCGAAAGTGCCCGCCGCCGAGAAATTCGAATTCAATTCGAAAGGGATGCACTACTACGGAAAGGACGACCGGATTTTTCTCCTCTCCGATGTCGTCGTTCGGGTGATCAAACACGATCCCGGCAAACAGTCGCCCGACATCACGACGATCCAATCCGATCTCGCCGAAATCGACCGCATCAAGAACGTCATCTATTTCAAAATGCTGGACTCACGGCCTTCGGAGGCGCGATTCGTAAGAATATCACAGCCCGGGATGAAGAGTCGCTCCCGGCGCGCTGAGTTCCGAATCGACGCAAACCCGCGACGACTTAGAACGGTCCGCGCGCTCGACGACGTACGGATCGAAGAAAAGCCGCAACCCCTTAGCGTCGACGAAACCGATCCTCGGCGTCGAAATCGCCTTTTCAAAACCCGGTACGCCACCGCCGGCGTCGCGGAGTTCGATAGCGCACGGAACCTGATTTTCCTGCGTGACTATCCGCAGGTATACCAGGACCGTGATACCATCACGGGCGAAATGATCATCGTCCATCGGGACAGCGATTTGGTCGAAGTCGATCAATCGAACGCCTATTCGGAAGGCGATTCGGGCACGCCGGACGACGAATCGGGAGACTTATGACAGAGAGCAAGAGCCACAGTCTTGAAGCGATCGACTTGAAGAAAACCTACGACGAACGGCCAATCGTTCGCGGCGTCGATTTTTCCGTCCGCTCCGGCCAAGTCGTCGGACTTTTGGGGCCGAACGGCGCGGGCAAAACGACGTCGTTCTATATGGTCGTGGGCTTGGTGAAGGCGGACGACGGACGCGTACTTCTCGATGGCCAGGAGATTTCCGCGATGCCGATGCACGAACGGGCGCGTGCCGGCGTGGCCTATCTGCCCCAGGAAGCGAGTGTTTTCAGACGGATGACGGTGGAAGAAAACATCCTCGCGGTTTTGGAAACGCTCAATCTGGATTCCGCTGAACGCAATAAACGACTCCAAGCGCTCGTTGGAGAGTTCAACATCGGGCATATTGCCCGTCAAAAAGCGTTCACCCTCTCCGGCGGTGAACGCCGAAGGGTTGAAGTCGCTCGTGCCCTCGCGCTGGATCCGAAATTTCTGCTTCTCGACGAACCTTTCGCCGGAATCGACCCCCTTGCGGTCGCGGATATCCAAAAGATGATTCAAAAGTTAAAGAAGCAAGGCATCGGAGTGCTCATCACCGACCACAACGTTAGAGAAACGTTGGCGATTTGTGATATTGGATATTTACTCAGTGATGGTAAAATCATCGAGAAGGGCACCCCCGAACAGATTGCGCAGAGCCCCATCGCTCGCGAGAAATATCTGGGAGAAAACTTCCAGTTTTAGTTCGGACGGATACCGAAATTTTTGAGTAACATCGACGTACCGTCGAAGGATCGGTCCCAGCCATGGCTTTAGAGATCAAACAGGGCTTACGCCTCAGCCAACAACTCGTGATGACGCCGCAACTCCAGCAGGCGATCAAACTCCTGCAACTCAATCGAATGGAGTTGATGGAAGTCGTCAATCAAGAGCTGGTTGAAAATCCGGTTCTTGAAGAACTCGGCGAGGTACCCGACAGCGAAGCAAGCGCCGAACGGGAGAATCTCTCCGAGGACGGCGGCCTGGACGCCGAAGGCCAACAGAATCGCGACGAAGAAGCGTTTAACTCCGAGCCTTCCAAGACGACCGAAGAGCAGCTCGCGCCCACGAACGCGGAAAACCCAGACGATATGAACTGGGAAAATTACATCGACGACTATAATTCGACCTCGATGACGGCCCCGTCGATGAAGGAGAGTCTCGACGATCTTCCGAGTTTTGAGAACGCGCTGACGAAGACATCGACTCTCGAAGAACATTTGATGTGGCAGCTCTCGATGGCGAGCCTGGCGGACGACGAAAAGAAATTCGGCCAATTGATCGTCGGAAACCTGACCGACGACGGATATCTGAACGCATCGTTTGAGGATATCGCGCGCGAGTCCGGCCTGCATCTCGAAGACGCCGAAGAAGTTTTGAAGATGATCCAGAACTTCGATCCGGTCGGAGTGGGTTCGCGGAACCTTCGCGAGTGTCTTTTGCTCCAAGCGAAATTTCTCACGCCTCGCCAAGAGCTCGTCGAGAAAATCATTTCGGAGCACTTAAACGATTTGGAGAAAAAGAATTATGCCGGCGTCGCGAAGACTCTCGGCGTTCCGCTCGCCGCGGTGATCGAAGCGACAAAAGTGATCATGGAATTCGAGCCGAAACCCGGCCGCAACTTCCAAAGCTCGGACACCCACTACATCACGCCCGATATCTACGTGTACAAGGTCGCTGATGAATACGTGATTTCGTTGAACGAGGACGGGCTGCCGAAGCTCCGAATCTCTCCTTATTATAAATCGGTACTCCAAAACGCGAAGGCCGATCCGACCAAGGGAAGCAAGGACACGAAAGATTACGTCCAGGAGAAATTACGCTCGGCCGTTTGGTTGATTCGCTCGATCCACAACCGCCAGAAGACGATCTACAAGGTGACCGAAGCGATCGTCCGACGTCAACGCGACTTCTTCGACAAGGGCGTACAGATGCTCAAGCCGATGATTTTGAAAGACGTCGCCAACGATATCGGCATGCACGAGTCGACTATATCGCGGGTCACCACGAATAAATACGTCCACACTCCGGTCGGAATCTTTGAACTTAAATATTTCTTTAACTCTTCAATCCAGTCTTCCGACGGTTCGGAAGCCCTGGCGAGCGAAGCCGTGAAGGAAAAACTTCGCCAACTCGTTTCTAAAGAGGATCCAAAGAATCCCCTCTCCGACCAAAAAATCGTCGAGCTCTTGGCCAAAGACAACATCGATATTGCGCGGCGGACCGTCGCAAAATACCGCGACATGTTGGGAATTCTTTCTTCGAGCAAGCGGAAAAAAGTCTTATAATCCTCGGACGAGGATCGATCCGATGATTATTGATATTCACTTTAAGCACATGGACTCTTCCGATAGCCTGCGCGACTACGCGACGGATAAATCGGAGAAACTAAAGAAGTACTTCGAAGGCAAAGTCCACGTGACTTGGACGTTCGACAAAGAGCATGGCGAGTTTATCGCGCATTGCCACGTCGTCGGAAGCCACATCGACTTATTCGGCGAAGGCCACGCCAACGACGCTTATTCCACCGTCGACAGCGCCGTCCATAAACTGGAGAAACAGCTTCGGAAGCATAAAGAAATCGTGACCGACCATAAAGCGGAGAAAGCGACCGTCGAAGCCGCCGTGGAACCGGTCGTCGAAAGCGAAGAGTAACTTTGCAGTGAACTTTTGGACGGTGAGTTCGGTCGCGGCGGGCCGGCAATCGGAGACAAATGGATTCATAGCAATGGGCGGTTGCGACCACCAGCCCCTATTTGCTCGCGCGGACTAAAGCGACACCGGCTATAGGCGCTTTACGGCGGCGTCTAGATGGTCGGCGAATTTCAAGAGAACCTGGGAACGTAAGATCGTCTGGAACTGGATTCGGGCGGTTTCCCGAGTTTGCTCTAACGATTCGGCGGCATCGGGCGCTTCCAGAACCGCGCGTCGGAGCGCCTCGCTTTCTTGTCCCAAGCGAGAGGATGTGAGTCGCATTTTCCCGAGCGCTTCCACGATGAATTCCTTGAGCCCGTCGTTCGCTTTCAAAACGCCGAGATCTTCCACGATCTGGACCAAGGCCAAGTAGCCATTCTTGGGCAGCATCACCGGATTTTTCACGAATTTCTTTTCCCGTGGCACCAACCATTTAAGCGGGCCCAATTCCCGCTCGGGAATCCCGGGCGTACGAAGGGAAGCGTCAATCCCGTACATCCCTTTAAAAGCCGTGAAAGTGAGCAGCACTTCTCGAACATTCCGGCGCAGTTCGTGAACTCCGTCTTCGATTTCGTTGGGATCGAGTTTTCCGTTCTCGACCTTGGCGTGAATTTTCCGTAATTCCTTCGCAAGATTCTTGGTCACGGTTCGTTTCAAGTACCGATTCTTTTGGACCGGCTCCACGCGTTCGACCGCCGCGAGAATTCTCCCGTACGCCTCGGAATTCCCGGTCCATCCGTAACGTCGAAGATGCTGGAGAAGGCGATCCTCCGTCGCACTGATGCGCCCAAGAAAGAACGTTTCGAGTCCCGGCGTAAGCAAAGGACTGAGCGCGGGATCGGCGCGAAGAAACTCGAGCATTTCCATCTCGAACTGGACGTCGCCGACCCCTTTCTCGAGGATCTTGAATTCGACTCCGAGCGAATCGAATACGCCGTCGACCGACTCAAGCGAGCTTGCGATTGCCCGCAGCCGATGGGCCATCCTCCGAATATCGGCGTCGTAAATGGCTTCGAGAAGCTGCTCCGAAGTTTCGTAGTGCGCACCCAGAACAAAATAGATCTTTTCTAAATGGGTCTGCACGTATGGAACGAGCGCGAGATCGGACTCGGTGTGGCCTAGGATTTTTTTGAAGAACGAACGACAAACACTCGGTGGAAGCGATACCGGTCCCTGGGCATAAACTCGCCCAGCGTCCCCGACCCAGATCGCGAGACCTAACAGAGCCATGCGGATGATGCGGCGGCGGGATTTCATCCCTTACCCTTCGGTGGGCGGCTTGCCCAGCTTGAATTCCTTACTTCAGCTCCAACAACTGGAGTCGCTTATCGTCCGTCCCAATTCCTAAGAGCGAACGATCGGGAGAATAAGCGAAAGAATAGAGATACGCGCCTTCTGCCGTCTTCAACGGCAAGTCGGCGCGAAGTCGACCATCCAGATCCAGTACGACAAGTTTACTTCGGCGGGATTTCGCGCCCGAGGCCTCGCCGGAAGCCACTTGCTCGAATCCGGCGACGATCCGGTCGACCCCGACTCGGATGGCTAAGGAATAATCCGCATAACGCGCTTCGAGTTTCTGCCATTGCAACGTCCCGTCGTAGGCGGAGTGGACGGCGATGTACTGGCCACGAGGGGAATTTCCATAGACCGCGATCAGCTTACCCGTGGGTAGAGCCTCGACTTGCTCGACGTGATAAGTGAGCGGCGTCGAGGTGATCAGCTTTTTCAAGGCCTCGAAAATAGCGAGGGCCTGACCTTTTCTCAGATCGATTGAGATCACCGCGAGCGTCGGTGCGTCCCCCCCGGAAACGGAAAGGTCCAAAATTTCTCCCGCGACTCGATGCTCTTTTTCGACTTTGAGGTCGGAGTTGAGAACCAAGACCCGACCGCCCGAAAGCGCGATGCCTACCCAGCGTTCATCACTTGAGATTTTAAGCGCAAGCACGTCCGACTTGATCGGAAACCGAGCGAAGCGCTTGCCGTCGAAATCGTAGGCATCAAAGGCGAACGACGGCTTCGTGTCGTCGTCGTGGTAGCAAACGATCCGCTTCGAGAGGTTCAAGACCATCGGACGGCAGCTCCCTTCCGATTCCCAAATCACGTCCCCGCTGCGGTTGTAGGCAAGCAGCTTTCCATCGTAGTTATTCACGATCACTCGGGAACCGTCCTCGAGGATATCCAAACTTTTCACCGGAAACGGACTCGGTACTTGAAAAACCCGCTTCCCTTTCGGATCCATCAAGGTGAGCAGGTGTTTTCCGCCGGCTTCCATGTCCGGAATCGAAGCCACGACCAGATCACCCGACTTCCGCGCAAGTGCAAGGTCGGTGATCGGTCCCGGAAAACTTTCCTCCCAGACGCGGTCGAAAGCCATTTCCTGCGCCGAGCGCTCGAAGGGAAGATCGTTTTTTTCTGGAGAACTCGAGCATCCTCCGCAACCGATGGCGGAAACGGTCGCGAAAATCGATAACACGGGCAGAATTCGGGTAAGGTTCTTTGCTTTATTCATTTTTTTCTCGATGATAGGTCGAACGCCCATGCGAATTGCCATTCTCTCCCGGAATAAGAATCTTCACAGCATTCGCCGCCTCCTTCAAGAGGCGAAGCGCCTCGGCGTCGATTGCGACGTGATCGATCCGCTTGAGTGCCAAGTCGTTCTGCACGCGAAAGGCCGCAGCATTTTCGTTCATGGCAAGGAGCTAGCGCGCTACGACGCGGTCCTGCCGCGGATCGGCGCGTCCGTCACGGATTACGGCCTTGCGGTCGTCAAACACTTCGAGAGCCTGGATACCTACGTCGTCAACGGTTCGCGCGCCATCGCGGAAAGCCGGGACAAACTGCGCAGCCTCCAAGTCCTGTCCCACGCCCGCGTGCGTATCCCGGCGACAGTTCTCTCCCGCGGCGCGAGAAATCTCCGCGCCGCGCTCGGCGCCGTCAAGGAAATGCCGGTGATTCTCAAAGTCTTGCGCGGCACCCAGGGCGTCGGCGTAATGCTTCTCCACTCTCCGGTCTCGGTGGCGAGCGTGCTTGAGACTCTCAATACCCTCGAAGAAGACGTCTTGCTCCAGGAGTTCCTTCGCGAAAGCGCCGGCCGGGATTACCGGGTCTTTGTCGTCGGCGGGAAAATCGCCGCAACCATGCGAAGAACCGCGCCCATCGGGGAATTCCGGTCGAACATCCATCGCGGAGGCGAAGGCAGCCCCGTCACCCTTCCTCCGTCTTATCGACGGATCGCCGTTCGCGCCGCCCAAGCATTCGGCCTGGGCGTAGCGGGAGTCGACATCATGGAAGGTCCGGGTGGTCCCACGATTCTCGAAGTAAATTCTTCGCCCGGATTCGAAGGCATCGAGAAAGCGACGAAGCAAAATATCGCCGCGATGATCATGCGCTTTGTCGTCACCGAGACTCGCAAGAAAATGCGGCGCGGAAAGAAGCGTACGGTCAGGAAAAAAACGGCCAAGAAAAAAAAGACCGCCAAGAAAAAGTCGGTCAGCCGGCCTTCGAAACGCGCGTCTTCGCGCGTTTCTTCACGTCGCGCGCGCGCGAAGCGATAGGATCGGCGAACTCGTTGACCGTCAAACAACCGTAGATCTTACGTACGAGCATCGTATTCACCTGCGTCCCGAGCTCTTCCACGATCGGTTGTTCAAGGGATTTCGGCACGATGATGCTATTCTTACGAAGATACGAAATATAATCGGCGACGACCTGGGCGATGAACGTTTTACGATCGGAGTCGGGGTCGGCGAAATTAAAGAGATGCTGTTCGAAGATCACGTAAAGTGGGTCAATGGATTTGTTCGCGGCTTTGAGCGTCTTCCCCGTGGAAGCGGCTTTTCGAATCGGGATCTTCTTGGTCGACTTCACGGATTTCATTTCTACGGTTTCCTCGGTTTGCAGCATCTACGACTGATCATCACTGACATAGAGTTTTTCGGAAGAGAGAGAGTCCGACTTGAGAACCAAAACGAAAGCACCTGAGTTATCTAAAACCAAAGAATTCCAAAGGTTTAAGCAGACCCTGTTGGACGCCAAACGGGTGTTAATTTCGACCCACTCCCTTCCTGACGGCGATGGACTCGGAGCGGAGAGCGCCATTTTCCATTATTTGAAGCGGGCTAAGAAAGCCTGCCGCGTCTATAACCCCGACCCGCTACCGCGCCGGTACCAGTATCTCGACCCGAAACGCACTACGCTGCTCGGACCCGGGGAGGTCGAGCTGTGGGACCAATTCGATCTTTGGATCATCGTCGACACGAACGATCCTAGGCGCCTCGGCAAGCTCTGGCCCGAACTCAGCCTGCGCGCGAAAAGAATCGTGTTTATCGACCACCACCCCGAGATCGAAGGATCGCATCCCGTCCAATATCCGCCGCATGCGAGTCTTCTCTCCGATGTCCACTCCAGTTCGATCGGAGAGATGCTGCATTATCTCTTTAAAGAACTCGCGATCGCTAAGATCAACAGAGACGTCGCGCTGGGCCTTTATGTATCGGTGATGACCGATACGAACAGTTTCCGCTACGCGCGCACGA
>CAZAKW010000107.1:0-8484 GCA_964485835.1 uncultured Bacteriovoracaceae bacterium | reverse complement strand
CCGAAACGCTTTGATCACCCGAATGCCGGTGAAACTTTCCTGGAGCGTCGCGAACATCCGCGCTTGGTCTTCCTGGAGGCGGTGGATATAGCGTTTGAGCGCTTTCCCCGAATACGAAAAGACGAGAGCCAGCGGAGGAAAGACCGCGAGCGTGATCAGGGTGAGTTTCCAGTCTAAATAAAGAGTGTAGCCGATCAAAAAAATCAGCTGCGCGGGTTCGCGCACGAGCACGTTGATTTGAGCGATGCCCTGATCGACCTGGTTCGGATCGTTTCCTACCCGCGACATCAGGTTTCCAGTGCTGGCCGTCGTAAAATAATCCGCCGAGAGGCCCATTACGTGGTCGTAAAGGTCGTTCTTAATTTTCTGATTCACCCGGGCGACGACGACTCGGATCGCTCCGTAATGGATAAAGCGAATCACGAAATTCAGAGCGAAAATTCCGATGACGAGGAGCGGAAAAGAGACGAGCTTGCTCTCGTCCTTGGTCGTTAGGAGATCGTCGATCAGTTTTTGGATCAAAACTACCGGACTGAACCGAATCGCAGCCATCGGGATCGCAAGCAATACGCTCACGAGGATCCAAGCCCAGTGCGGTTTCAGGTAATCCTTGAGTTTCCACAGAGATTTCATGGAAGTAGCCCGATCCTATGCTAACCCTAGAAGCATGGCTAGTGTTCTCGTAGTCGGTGGCGCCGGCTACGTCGGGAGTGCGGTAAGCGCGCACCTTCAGGATCGAGGCGATACGGTTTGGGTGCTCGACGATCTGTCGACCGGCCACCGTTCGCTCGTCCTCGACGAGATCCACCACGGCGGACGCTTTATCGAGGCGCGGGCGGGCGATTCCACCGTTCTTGACGATCTATTTAGGCATCAGAAGTTCGAGGCCGTCTTCCATTTCGCGGCGAAATCCCAGGTCAGCGAAAGCGTTCGCATGCCCGAAATTTATTTCGAGAACAACGTCGAGCAGACGCGCCTTCTGCTGGAGGCGATGGCCAAACACGGAGTGGGGAAATTTATCTTCTCCTCGACCGCCTCGGTTTACGGAGACCCGGGCGATCAACCGGCGGACTTTGTTTTAAGCGAGGACTTTCCTAAGCGGCCGATGAATCCCTACGGGGAAACGAAACTAGCGGTTGAACAGATGCTCGCTGATCGGGCGAAACGCGTCGGGTTTCAGGCGATCGCCCTTCGCTATTTTAACGCCGCCGGTGCTGAAGCCGGTTTGCGCGTCGGAGAACACCACGAGCCCGAAACCCATCTCTTGCCGAATCTCTTAGGCGCCGCAATTGAAGGGAGGCCGATTTCCATTTTTGGAAACGACTATCCGACGCGCGACGGGACCTGCGTGCGGGATTACGTCCACATCGAAGATCTGGCCGCGGCCCACGCGGCGGCGGCCGACCGGATGGTCGGATCGGGAAGGAAGGCTTCGGGGTTTGAAGCCTATAATCTAGGATCCGAAAACGGCTTCACGGTGAAAGAAGTGATCGACGCCGCGGAACGAGAGCTTGGATTGAGGATCGACCGAGAGTTCAAGCCTCGACGACAGGGAGATCCGGCGAAGCTCGTGGCGAGCGCCGCCCGGGCGCGAAGCGCGCTTGGTTTTGCTCCGCGCACGGATGCATTGCCCGCTGTTTTGCGGTCTGCTTACGCCTGGGAATTGAAAAAGCGCGCTCCGAAGCGAGCGGTTTTTTTGGATCGAGACGGAACGATCAATCTCGACCCGGGTTATTTGAATGACGCCGCGAAACTCGAGCTTCTCCCCGGAGCGGCCGAAGGGCTTCGCGAGCTGCAGGACGCCGGTTATTTATTGATCGTCGTCTCGAACCAATCCGGAATCGCGCGCGGTAAAATTTCAATGCCCGAACTTCGAGCGGTCCACCGCCGGATGGACGAACTTTTATCCACACAGGGTGTCCGTATCCACCATTACGCACTTTGCTTCCACCACCCAGACGCGGACTGCGAGTGCAGAAAGCCGAAATCAAAGCTCGTCGTGGATGCGGCTCGGACCTACGGGATCGATCTCGCGCGTTCGTATATGGTGGGCGATAAATCAAGCGACGTCGCCTGCGGGCGCACGGCGGGGGTTCGGGAGTCTTTTCTCGTCGGCACGGGGTACGGTGCGGAGGACGTGAAATTGTTTTCAGGCTCGACCGATGCTTTTTTCGTTTCGGATCTACGAACGGCCGCGCGACGAATCGTGGCAAATGGCCATTAACGGAATTTCCGTCGTGATTCCGGCTTACAACGAGGAAAGCTATCTCCCCGATACTTTGAGGGCACTGAGCGTCGCGCTTGCGAAAACCAATCTTCCGCGCGAAATCGTCGTCGTCGATAATGCATCGACGGACCGTACCGCAGCAGTCGCAGAGGCATGTGGTGCGCGCGTGATCCATCACGGCACTCGTAATATTTCGGCGGTTCGTAATG
The DNA here is from genome assembly GCA_964485835.1 of uncultured Bacteriovoracaceae bacterium. Classification (GTDB taxonomy): domain Bacteria; phylum Bdellovibrionota; class UBA1018; order UBA1018; family UBA1018; genus JACMQW01. The sequence goes on along the minus strand of CAZAKW010000107.1, from coordinate 6,048 downwards.
TCGGAATTCGCGAGGCTCGCTATAGTTTGATTTTGTCGATCGATGCGGACTGCGGGACACCGCCCGACGCCATTCTAAAAATTCTAGAGTTTATGTCTCAGGGTCGATTCATCGGGGGCGGACTTGGGCTCAAGCTTTTGACTAATAAACGCACCGTTCGTATCGTGGTAGAAATGATCCAGTTCGTGGTCGAACGAATCGGCGGGATTCGTGGAGCGGTTTTTTTCTTTCTGCGCGACGAGGCGCTTGCGATTGGCGGTTTCGACGAATCCAAACTTGTGGCCGAGGATTCAGCCTTTGCCATCGCGATGCGAAAGCGAGCGCGAAACCAGGGCAAAAAATTTGGCTTATTGAAAGAGGTCGAGATTACGACCATTGACCGTAAGAATACGTCGCTCGCAGCGGTTGCGCCGCTAGCGGTAAAGCTTTTCCGATCGTTTCTAGGACACAAATTGACTTCGGATCAACTGGACTATTGGTATCGGCCGAAACGGTAGATCGGTGGAATCGGGAGATTCATAAGGCCATCCGCCTAAGGCCCAAACGCGCCTTGAATCCCCGGAATAAACCGAAGCCCCTTCAGCGGCGTGCGGTCGAACCCCGGCACGTGGTAAATCATCAACGACTCAAGCAAAGAGAAGAGAAGCTTCTCGTCTTCAAGGGATCCTTGCGCAAGTTCAGACATTTTACGAATCGGAGCAGATAGACCGATATAGAAATCTCCGACCGCCGCTTGGGTCGCTTCGAAAAAACGGTGCTGGAAGCCGGGCGCGTAATCTTCCGCGCCGTCGGGACGAACGTCCCGGCAGTCGGGACAGGTCCAGCACGCAACCGAGATATGGCAGCGCAGGCGCGTGTCGGACGAGAAATCTAACAGGCTTCGCTCGCAACCTAAGCAGCGTAGGAGCTGCGGCTGCGTCCCGTTCCACTGAAGGAGTTTTGCCAGATAAGCGTTGAGAAGCGCGAGCACTAATCTTGGGTCGGGGGCGGAGAGGCCGCCGTTCTGAAGAGCCATCTCCTCTAAGAGCGCAAGCGCGTTCGAGTGGAGCTTGAAAAGGTCGAGGCTTGCTTCGCGCTCCGGGGCCATTCGGAGCATCAGTTCGTTAAAAACGGACGCAAGTGAAAGAAGCTCGAAGTTTCGGCGAAGTCCCTCGAAGGATTTTCGGATCGTCGCTTCCTCGAGGTGGTAAAGATCCGCGCCGGGCTTTAACGATATTCTCCACGTTGAAGCCGCAAACGCTTCAAGGCTCCCGCCAAATCGTCGCGACTGGACGGCGTTTCTGGCCATCGCGGAGATGCGGCCATGATTTTCGGTCAGCGCCGTAACGATTCGGTGCCGTTCCTCGTAAGCGACGGTGCGCAGTACAATCGCAGTTTCTTCGAAGTCCTCGGCCATGGCTGGAGGCTACACTTCGCAGAGGGATTTGGGCAGGAGCATTTCGGCTAGTAAGACGCTTAAATACGGGCTAACTCTCGCGCCATGGATGTTTTTCTTGATCTTGCCTCCCGTCTGATCCCGCTTTACTTGGTCGTGGGGGCGGGATTTTTTTCCGGTCGCTTTATGGGGGTCGATCGAGATTCCGTGGCCAAGCTGGTAATCTACGTCGTTTCGCCCGTGGTGATTTTTACGAACGTAAGCCAGGTCGATTTAAGACCCGAATTCCTCGCGGTGCCGATCGGGTTTGCGCTCGTCTGCTCGATGGTCGCGGCCGGCGTCCTTCTTTGGGGTCGACTCTTCGGCGCGCGGTTCGGAATCCACGGGGCCTCCGTTAATCTGCTCGCGTTTTCCTCGGGCAATGCGAACACCGGCTATTTCGGTTTGCCCGTGGCATTAATGCTGTTTGGGCCCGAGGCGGCAGGAATCTACCTGCTCTTCATCCTTGGCTTCTTGCTCTACGAGAATTCGGTGGGTTTTTACATCCTTGCCCGCGGCAAAGCGTCGGCGCGCGAGGCCTTCGCACGCCTTCTCCGTTTGCCGGCGTTTTATGCGTTCGGAGCCGCGTTGATCGCGAACACACTAGGGATGCGAATCGAAGGAGCTTATGCCGACTTCTCGGGATTTTTCCGGGGTGCGTACTCGGTCTTGGGAGTGATGCTGATCGGGATGGGGGTCGCCCAAATCCGCACTTGGCGTTTCGATTGGCGATTTACCTTGGCGACGTTCGTTGGAAAATTTCTGGTCTGGCCGCTCTTAGTGGCACTGTTTATCGAGTTTGATCGGACTGTGCTCTATCTCTATAGCGGCCAGGCCCACCAGATGATGCTTTTGATCGCGTGTTGCCCGCTTGCCGCCAATACGGTGGCGTTCGCTACTCTTCTGCGGATCGAGCCGGAGAAGGCCGGTGTGTCGGTTCTGCTTTCGACTCTTTTCGCCCTTGGAATGATTCCGGCCATGGTCGCTCTCTTATTCTAGGGAGGATGCTAACTGTTAATTTATCGCAAACCCGTCTACGGAGTAGTCGATAAAAACGCTTTAATTTCGCCATCCTACGACAAATGACTTAAAACCTGCCGGTTTCGCTCAACTTTTAGTCACCGCGGTTCGAAAAGCTCTCTGGAAGAGTCAATCGTCCTTAGGTGGGGAACCCCTATGCTGGTCATTATCGGTGGAATATTTGTAACGGCCTGCGTGTTCGGAGCTTATGCTTCGCACGGAGGTAATCTCGCGGTCCTCTGGCAGCCGATCGAGGTAATCATCATCGTCGGCTCCGGCCTCGGAGCGATGGTGATATCGTCAAGCCCTGCGGTCTTGAAAGAAATCGTCCACCAGGTGCTGCACACCTTCAAAGGGAAGCCGCCTTCAAAGGAACAGTACACCGAGCTTTTGCTGTTGATGTACGAGATCATCAAAACGGCGAAAGGTAATCCGCTCTCGCTCGAAGCTCACGTTGAAAAACCCGAAGCTTCCGAAATTTTCAAACGCTATCCATCGGTCGTCGCGAACCACCACGCTTTGCATTTTCTTTGCGACACCTTGAAGGTCCAAATCTCGGCGCCAATGTCGCCTTACGACCTGGAAGACCTGATGGACAAAGATATCGAATCGATCCATGCCGCCGAAATGAAGGCTGCTTCCCAAGTCGGTAAGTTCGGGGATGCGATGCCCGGCCTCGGGATCGTCGCCGCCGTTCTCGGGATCGTGCAGACCATGGGTAAACTCTCCCAAGGTAAAGAGGTGATCGGTAACTCGGTCGCCGCCGCTCTCGTGGGAACGTTCCTTGGGATTCTGATTTCTTACGGCTTCGTCGGCCCGCTGGCCGCCCGGATCGAACTTGGAATTAACGACGCCGCCGGAATCTTCAATTCGATCAAAGTCGCGCTTCTGGCTTATGCGAAAGACTGCTCGCCGAAAGTCTGCGTCGAGTTCGCTCGCCGTTCGATTCCGCCGGAAGTTCGCCCAAGCTTCGAGGAAGTCGACAAGGCAACGTCTAACGCCGGGAAAGGTGGCGGCGCCGCCGCCGCCGCATAAGACGAGGAATCGACGTGGCAGACGCAAAGCAACCGATCATCATCCGAAGAAAAAAGGCGGGCCATGCGGCCGCCCACGGGGGGGCCTGGAAAGTCGCCTTCGCCGACTTCATGACCGCGATGATGGCATTCTTTCTCGTGATGTGGCTGATGGGGTCGGACGAAGAAACCAAGGCGGCGATTGCGAATTACTTCAATAACCCGACCTCGGCTTTGCGAATCGATCTCTCGAATCAAGAGAACGTTCCGCTGGGGGATAAAACGGGGGCGGGCGAAAGTGTGCTTAAGGGCGCCGACGGACAGATACCCGAAGAGCTCGTGCAGAATCCTTCCAAACCGGTGCTTGAAGGAAACACGGCCGCCGAGGACGCGACCGACGCTGCGATTCGGTTAGCGAGTTCCGGCGACCGGGTGATGGTTGAAGTGATGCGATTCTCGGTCTTAGAGGCTGATCTTTTCGAGCCTGGATCGACGGATAAATGGAGAGTCGGCGTTGAAAAGATTTTCTCGAAGATCGGTAAGCTTGCGAAGAACCAAGAGCGCGGAAAACTGACGATCCGGGGGACTTGGGGCACCGAAGAATCCGGTAGCTACGATTTCCAGGTCGCCCGCACCGTAGCCGTCGCAAGATTTTTGGTTGATCACCGGTTAGTGGAAGACGAGCGCGTTTCCACGAAGATGCTCCGCCGAAAGGCGTCCGCCGATTCCGACGACGATCGCTCGCCGGCGAGCGGATCGCCTCGGATCGAGTTCATTTTTCAGTAGTCAAACATCCGACGCCTCTCCCGAGGAACACGTCTCGGTAAAGAACATCTCGGAAAGTGAACTCTGCATGGATTACCAAGAAGAAATCTCTTCGGCAAAACGTCGATTGCAGGCTTTAACTCGAGCGATCCTAATGGGATCTCTTCTTTTTTCGAATTCTTCCGAAGCCGGTTGGAAGAGTCTGTATTGTAAATATTTAACCGGGCCGAGCGACCCGAAAATCGATCTCTACCTAGGAAAAAAATCACCCTTCGACCCTAAAATATTGAGCGCGATGGATGACCAGATTCCACAGATCGAAAAGAGCGCTTATCGTGAATTGGATCGCTCCCCGGGTACCCCTGGGCTGATCCGATTCAATGAAGTCATCGACGAAGCGCTCCGAAAGGATCCCGAGTACGCGGGAACTCTTTTCAAGCTCTCATTGAATCGTCTTCCGTATCTCAAACGGGAAGGCGTCGTGGTTTTCCTCTCGGGTGGTGTCGCGGATCCCTGGACGAACGGGGTGATTCAGACTGCCGTACGCGAGGGCGTAAAAATCGACATTGTGAAACTCCCAGGGAGTCTTTCTTTCGCCCGTGGAGGAAATATGAAAACGATCCCAGCGTTCCCTGAAGAGCTTAAGACTTTACTTCAGAATCGCTCGGCCATCTTTCTCGATGACACCTATACGAACGGTGGTACGGCGAGCGCAGTTCGTGAAAGCGTGAAGCGATCGGGTGGAGAACTGGATGGTGTTTTTGTTGTCTATGAGGGCGGAAAAGGTAATCCGGCGTCACTTTATAAGACCGGGCGTAACAACCGTCGTCCACCGAGTATGGAGAATTTCCCGCGTACTCCCGAATCTTGGCGCTGGAAGGATGCGACGCCTTTAAAGATCGCAATCGAGATACGGGGGACGCTATTGCGCGAAGACGGGGGGGTAACCCGTCAAGGCGCGCGACTGCTTTCGGAACTCGATCGAATGGGTGCGGAGATTCTATTTCTCGATGGCGGTAAACCGGTTGGCCCCCCGAAAACATTTGTCGATCGATTTAAGAGTGTCCGTTACCTTGAGTCGAATGCTACCGCGGATTTCGCGATCGGTAACTGGGGTCGAAGTTTTCGGGCCGACGAAAGGTTGGGCCCCGCCCCTTTGTTGCCCCATCTCGAAACCGTGCGTATCGGCGCCTATCGTGACGAAGGAATTCTGAGCGAGGATCTACTTGACGAAAACTATTTTATGAATCGTCTTTCCGAGAACGGGATTTTTGAGCCTGTTTACGGAAACCGTGCGGCGAGTTCTCTGGTTGTGGATGGAGAGGTCCGTATTTTCGATCTTCGTACCAATATCGCCGTGGCGAGAAGTCCCGGGGACCACGCGCTGGCGGAAGTATTGGCGATCGAAGATCCCAAAAGCAGGGTAGCGAAATTATCCGCGGTGTCTTGGAGCGAGCTGACGCCGACTGAACAAAACTTGCTACTCGAGCACGCGGGTGTCGCGACCAATAGTTTTGAACTCGGCCAAATCATTCGAATCGCCGCTGGGTCGGATGATAGTCGCTGGGTTCCAATTCTGAACATGTGGAGTTCCGCTTGGAAGCAAATCGGTCGCGGCTGGCAGACCTTCCTCCTGCCAGAGGCGGAAAAGGCGTTAAACATTCTAAAAGGCGCGCGCTGACGAGCGGCCATCGTGTGAACTCCCAATTTCAACCGTGCGACCCCTCCTAAAAGCGAAAGAGTTGAGGTCGTTTCTAAAACGATGGGCTGCGCATTCCAGTGCGCTGCGTTAGCCCGATAACCAAACCCTAACTACGCCCCAGGTTGACCTATAGA
>CAZAKW010000106.1:0-8505 GCA_964485835.1 uncultured Bacteriovoracaceae bacterium | reverse complement strand
GAAAATATTCGGCTGGAGAAACCCAAACCCCCCCCCCAGTCTTCGACCGAAGCGACCGCGCCGCCGACCGGAAGCGACCGGGGTGGGGATGCGGATTTGCAATCCGCGATATTGTCCGAAGCCCGATCGTTTTTAGCGACGGATGCGCAGGGAGTGGAAGCGAAGACGCGTTCCGACGTCGAGGTTTTAGATCTCGCGAGCGGGGATTTTCTCGTACGAATCGCTACGCCTGATCTCTTCGCGCCCGGAAAGTCGAGCGTGGCAAAGGGCGTGAGTTCCTTTGTGGATCGCTTAGGAGAACTGATCGTCCGGTCGGGACGACGGTTGCGAATCGAAGGTCATGCGGATTTTGAGGACTCGGAAGCGATCCAGCGCCGAGCCTCTCGCTATCCGAATACTTGGGAACTCGCGGCGGCGAGGTCGGCCGCGCTCGCCCAGTATTGGATGCGAAAGTTTGACTTGGATCCGATGAAAATCGAAGCCGCGGCTTTCGGGAAATATCGACCGCTTGAAAAACGCGCGGGACGGCTGCCGCAGGCGAATCGACGGATCGAAGTCGTGATTTTAAGAGCCGACTAAAGGAGAGAGAAAATGGATAGGCAAAGTACTGGAAAACCGCTACGGATCGCCGCACCGCTTGGCGGACTACTTGGCGGACTGCTCTTGTCTGGGTTCGGGAACGTAGCATCTGCGGATGCGCCACCCCGAACCGTTTCCGTTTCGGGCACCTGTATTCGTAACGTCGTGCCGGACCGCGCCGCGATTTTGTTGCCTGCCGAGGCCAAAGACGCCGACGCCAGACGGGCACAGATTGCGGCCACCAAACAATACGAAGCGATTCGTTCGAAGATCGTCGCGCTAAAACTTCCCGATGCCGAATTGATGACCGCGGAATATACCTCCGAAGAGATTCGCGAATGGGAGAAGGACCGCCAAGTCTCCAAAGGATTTCGTACGCGAATCACGTTACGGGTTGAGACGTCCGATCCGGCCCGGCTGGGAGAAGTCGTCGAGATCGCCGCGCGTGAGTCGATCAAGCAGGCTTCGGGCCTCCAACTCTTTGTTTCCTCCAAAAGAATGTTGGCGGAGCGGACGGCTTGTCTTAAAGAGGCGGCCGAACAGGCGAGAGTAAAAGGCGATTCTCTTGCGAAATCCCTCGGCGCCAAGCTTGGAGAAGTGATGACGATCCAGGAAAGTTCCGGTCCGGGCTACGAAGCGCCGCCGAGCCCGATGTTTCGCGGCGCCATGGCGATGGACGTCGCCGCGCAGAAAGCCGCTCCGGCAATCGAACCTGGAAAAACCGAGATCGTAGCCTCGGTCCAGGTCTCCTTTGGGTTGCGTTAAGGGACTCTCGGGGACTATTTGGAGCGCGTTTGATTAAGTGCGTCTGCGACCTCGGCGCTTTCGTTGATCACGCGAGCGCTGATCGCAGGTTCGCGGCCAAAATAGCCGAAGCTTCGTAAATTCGTGGAGAGGTGGGCGGCGCGGCTCACGTTTTTCAGAGGCTGGGTGCGTGAGCGATACGCGACCGGATCCGACTGCGCGTCGAGATTCATATCGGGAAACTGATCAAGCGCCCAAAGTTTCGCGGCTTGGGCGACGTGGCAGCTGACGCAATCCATCCGGTCGGCTACGACCTTTCGTGGATTCTCAATCCAGCGCGCATCGATAAAATTACTCAGAATCAACGCCCCATCCGGGTCGGTGCGGACGAGATTCGAATCCTGAATCAGCCAGTTCACATTCGGAAGATCGGAAGCAGGTTTTTTGTGAAGACTTGTGGAAACGAAGTCAGAGGAACGCGAATCCGCGGCGTTCACGAACATCTGCCGTCGTTCGCCGGTTCGAGCGACGGTCAACGGGACGAGACGTCCTTCGAGGACCTCGAACCCACCAAAGTCCCAAACCGTTCCGCCGCCGACGAGTTTCATGAAGGTAACTCGCGTGAGTCCTCCGGCGCCGGTTTGCGAATGAAGGAGTTTTTTTAATGCCCGGAAATAAGGCCCGTTTAATCCCTCGCGGACGATAATGGGATGGACGGTAAGGGGCTTGCGAGAAAGGTCGCCGCCGAGTTCGGCGCGAATTTTCTCGTAGTCTCGCATCATCGAATCGAATTCTCCGTGCGGAATGTCGTAGAAACTGTGGAGCGCGGCATCAACCGAATAACCAGTTCGGTCGTGGGTCGTTGTCTCGATCGGTTGCCATACGAGGCGGATTTGCGATCGACACTCACGAAACGTTTTACCCGAAGGGAAGCAGGGATCGAAGCGAATCCCAACCACCCGCAGTTTGCGGTGGGTGATCGCTGCGTCTTCGAATGAGTTGAGTTTGCCGATTTTCTCCAAAATCGATTGCGGAAGCAGGGGGCCGTATTTCGAGTCGAAGGCGGGGGTCGGCAGTAAGTCCGGTTGTTTGATTGGCAGCAAGACCGAGACGTCGTTCAGTCCCCATTCGGTGGGCGAAGCGGCAGTAGCTCCGACGTCCCATGCGCCGAGGAAGGCGGTAAGGCCCGGAATAAGGATAGGGGCGAGTGCTTTGGAATTTCGCATTCGCCGTCCATCTCAGATTTTGAGCCCACCGGAAACTTGAAAATGAGATCTAATCTCAGTTCCAGTATCCAATCTGGAGTGCTCGAAAATCGAGTCCCTGTTCGAACCGATCTTTCTCTTCCCAGAACTGTGAGGATCCCCCGCCGGCTTCAGGCGATTCTTTGGACTCTTCCGTTACGACGGGTTGGACGAGGGAAGGGATATCGATGAGAGAGAGAATAGAACGTTCCTTATCATTTTTGACCTGCATGAACAGGCTCCTTCGTTATTGCATAAAGCATTTTCACTAATGCTCCGGGTTGAACGCCTCGCCTTTTAAAAATGCAAAGTCTGAACCGTGGCGAAAACGGAGAGTCTCTCCCGTCGTTATCGTGGCATCTCGTTTGCTACTCCCGAGACATCGCTCAACCTTGGAAAACCAAATAAAAGGAAACGCTATGAACTTATTCTCACGTGCGACGCTCTCCATCTGCTCCTTACTCGGACTTTCCGTAGTTGTCGGCTTTGGGTGCGCCCACGACAACAACGGACAAAAAACCTCCTCGGAAAATACGGCAGGGATACAAACTGCCGGTGTAAATTCGAAGGCCCGATTCGCGCGAGTGGCGAAAATCGATTTTGCCAAGGGTACCTATGCACTCACCAGCACCGAGAAGACGGAAATTTCCAAGCTCGTGAAAACCGCACGGGAAAACGGAAAAATCGATGAAATTAAGATTCTTGCTTGGGCCGATCGGGATACCGTTGGCGGGCGAAAGGCAACTGAAGCCGAGCGAAATTTAGCCGCGAATCGTGTGAAGGCGGTCCGAGCTTTTATTCGTGAAAATCTCGATTGGAAAGACATCGACACCCATAATATGGCGGAGCAGCCGAGCGCGCTGGATCGAATCTTCAAGACGGACGATTTCGAGTTGAAGACCGGAATCTACGATGAGGACGGCGTGGCGTTCTCGCCTGCGCCAAGCCCGCAGAAGGTGGTGGTCTTCATCGAGATGGATGAGGACCGCGACTAAAATCGTCGTCGGCGGGACGATGGATCGATTTGTCCGAATTTAAAAGGGGAGCGTTTTCCGCGACGAAAACGCTCCCTTTTCGTTCGACTCTCGTTCGGAAATCTCGAGGCCGAAGTCCTCCGCGAGCATTTCGGGTGTGAGCGTTTCGGGCCGCGTGGTATCCCCTTCTTCGAAAAGCGTTAACAGGGATTTCCAATCGTGGATACGAACGATGGCTGTTTGAATATCTTGCTTGGAATTCATACGAAATACAGCGACTCGGAAGCCGCCCTCCGGCGTATTTGCCTTAAGGTTTTCTGGATCGACCGCGAATCGACTTCGACGGGACGAGTGAGATCTAATTGGAGGGCGATCTCTTCACGTGAGAAGGGTCGGCTGATCCGGCGGAGACGTCCTGCAGAGGTTTCGCGTTCCTGAGCGGGATAGCCGGTAAGTTCGTCTTCGAGCTGATCGATCGCCTCTTCGAAGGACTCGTTAAACTCCGTCGACGCGGATAAGTCCATGTCGTGGGCTTCGTGGGCCTGTACGCGATCGATCCGTCGTACGGCGGTTCTAAAGGGTTCTCGAATGGTTCTCATATCGACCTCCGTTCTCCCTTTAAGAGAGCAAGCAGTGCGCCATCCGAGCGCTTGCGAATCCGGCCCAATTTTCCTCGGAAAGAGTTGCCGTGATGGCCCCAACGTCCTCACGATGGGCGTTCGGTGGCGAATGAGGTTTGGTATGTTTAGTGATACTTCTGCTTGGACATCCTAAATTGCCCCCTTGGAGGCGACATCGAGTGAGCGGCGATCATTGGTTCATCCTATTTGGGCTCCTCTTTCTCTTAATGGGTCTGGTTTCTTCTGCCGTCAAACGATTACCTCTGACGACGGCATTGCTCTATTTGATTGTGGGCTTGGTTTTAGGTCCTGAGGTCACCGGTCTATTCTATTTGGATCCCATCGAGAACAGTGCGCTTCTGGAGCGAGTGACCGAGGTGCTCGTCGTTCTTTCGCTCTTCGTGGCCGGATTGAAACTTCGGCTTCGTTGGCAAGATCCTCGATGGAAGATTGCTCTCCGGCTCGGCTTTCTTTCGATGACTCTGACGGTGGGGATGATCGCATTCGTCGGGGTGGTTTTTCTTGGGCTCCCCCTGGGAGCCGCGGTGCTTTTGGGGGCGATCCTTGCTCCGACCGACCCGGTCCTCGCGTCGGATATCCAAGTGAAGGATTCGAGCGATCAAGAAAGGACCCGATTCAGTTTAACGGGAGAAGCGGGGTTTAACGATGGTACCGCCTTTCCCTTTGTCATGCTGGGACTAGGTTTGTTGGGTGAGCATGAATTGGGTGTTTTTGGAATTCGATGGCTCCTAGTCGACGTTCTCTGGGCGATTCCCGGAGGATTGCTGATCGGGGCGCTGTTCGGAACCGCGATTGGTCGATTCGTTATGTGGCGCCGAAAAAGCGATGAAAAATCTGCGATTTTGGACGACTTTATCGCCCTTGGTTTGATGGGAACCGCCTACGGAGTGGCGTTGCTTGCGGAGACCTACGGATTTCTCGCTGCGTTTTCCGCGGGGCTTGCGTTGAGAAGGGTAGAACGAACGACCACGGACGAAAAGGCGAGCGAACAGCGCTCAATTCTTATGACCGGCGTGGTCCAGAATCGGGAGAATCCGCCTGCCGGGGGGGCTGCCTACACAGCCCAGGCGATTCTCTTTTTCAACGAACAACTCGAGCGCATCGGCGAAGTGATTGTAGTCGTTCTTATCGGCGGAATGATTTGGTTTAGCCCGACGGAACTTCGTCAACTCTGGTTCGCCCCTTTGCTTTTTTTTGGGGTTCGTCCGATCGCTGTGCTTTTGGGATTGTGGAGGAGCGAGGTAACCGTCCCCCAACGTCGGTTGATTGCGTGGTTCGGAATTCGCGGGGTGGGGTCGCTATATTATTTAACGTATGCGATCGAGCACGGTCTGTCGGGGGATCTTGCCGTCCGTCTGACGACCCTTACTTTGTTGGTTGTTGCGTCCTCGATCATCGTGCATGGGATTTCGGTCACGCCCATCATGGCTCACTACCTTCGGCGACGCCAAGGCGGCGAATAGCGGCGGCCCACACTTAAAGCTGATCTCGCCGAAGACCTTCCGGGATCAGGTGTTGGGAAATACGGTCGAATAGAAACTGCACGAGGAGGGCCATCATTGCCGCAGGAATGGCGCCTTGGAGCAGCGTAGGGATATCGTTCAAAGCGAGCCCAGTCATGATGGGCGCTCCGTACCCACCGGCGCCGATCAAGGCCGCAAGCGTGGCCGTTCCGATCCCGATGACGGCGGAGGTTCGAATCCCGGCAAGGATGCTCGGAGATGCGAGCGGTAGAAGAACGCGGGTCATGGTGTGGCGCCGATCGAGGCCGAGGCCGCGCGCGGATTCGTGGAGTCGCGGGTCGATACCCTCCAAGCCCGTAAACGTGTTGAGCGCGACCGGCAATAGACCGTAGAGAAACAATGCGACGATCGCTGGTCGCTCCCCAATGCCGAATAACGGAATGAGGAATGCGAGGAGTGCAAGTGAGGGGATGGTTTGGACGAGTCCAATGAGATTTAAAATTCCCACCCGAAGGGTGGGTCGCAGGAAAGCTAGAATTCCAAGCGGTAAGCCCACTAAGATTGAGCTGGCCAATGAAATCGTGACCAAGCGCAAATGCTGGAGGGTGCGAAGCCAAAGTGGTTTCCAAAACGCCGTTGGTGTGCGTTCGATCGTGGCCCCTTCGAAAAAACTCCGCGCCGCCTCCGCGAAGGATCGTTTCTCGATCTCAACTAATGCGTTCAAGCTGATCATCCGATCTTGGGATATCCGGCCCGCAAGTCCGTTTAGCGCCGCCCAAGATTTCGGGAATTGCGTCGTCCATACCTTCCGAGCGAGATAGACGGCTTGATAGGCCGGGAAATACCCGAGGTCGTCCTCTAAAACGACAAGATCCAGTCTTCGGATGGAAGCGTCGGTCGAGTAGACGTCAGTTACGTCGATCTCGCCATTCTCGAGCGCTTGATAAGCCAGTGTGTGTTGCAATTCCCGCAAATTCAGAGGCCGTAAGCCGTACCGCCGGGCAAGGCCTGGGTAGCCGTCTTTTCGATTCATGATTTCGTTTGTGAGGCCGTAACGCGCTTCCCGGACGTGCGCGAGATCACTAATGGTTTTGAGCCCATGCTTTTCGGCGAAGTCCCGCCGGACGCTGAGGGCGTAGGTATTGTTGAATCCGAGAGGTTCGCTCACCGTTAATCCAAGTTTCTCTAACGGCTCACGAATAGAATCGACACTTTTCAGGGACGAATCCCTTAGGAACGCTTCCGCGATGGTCCCAGTGTATTCAGGATAAAGCGCGATTTCCTCGCTCTGAATGGCTTGAAAAACAATTCCGGTCGCGCCTAACCCGAATTTACGTCGAATCTCGGTTTCGCCCGCGGATTGGATCGCGATCGCGGCGATCTCTGCGAGGATGTAGCTTTCGGGAAACGGTTTCGATGCGATCACGGTTGAGAGGGGCGGTGCTCCCAGGGCCGAACTAATCCCAATCAAGACAAATAGCGGTGTCACAAATGCTCCAGAATTTCTTTGTGGGGTTTCTGTGCGTTCAAGAATTCCGTCACAAAGGGGGTCGCAGGGGTTCGGGCTAGTTCGGTGAACGATCCGTGCTGGATCAGTCGCCCCCGGTCAAAAAGCGAAATCGTGTGCCCAAAGGACGCGGCCTCGCCGAGGTCGTGCGTGATCAGCAAGACCGTCTTTCCAAGGGAATTAAAAATCTGTTTCATTTCCGTCTGCAGTTCCGATCGAACAATCGGATCCAATGCGCCTAGAGGTTCGTCCATGAGGATGACTTCGGGATTTAACATAAGCGCTCGAACGATGCCGAGTCTCTGTTTCTGTCCGCCGCTCAGGTCTTTTGGGTACTTCTTGAAGAGTGCGAGATCGAGTTTGACCAAGGCGGCGAGCTCGTGCATGCGGTCAGATATTTTTCGTGGATCCAGGCCCAAAGTCCGCATCAAAAGAGTGACGTTTTCTTCGCCGGTAAGATGGGGAAAGAGTCCGGAGTCCTGGACGACGTAGCCGATCTTTCGTGCGAGAGATTTCTGGGTCTGCGGAGTCATTGCTTGGCCGTGGACCACGATTTCTCCGGTGGTGGGCGGAATCAGACCCATCATCATTCGAAAGAGGGTGGATTTTCCGCAGCCACTTGAACCCAGAATGACGTGAGTTTTTCCCGAAGGGAAAAATAAAGTGAGTGGATGTAGGACGACTTTTGCCCCGTAGGCCTTCGAGAGGTTTCGAATTTCAATCATGTCTTTGAGTCGAGTATCGGAACGAGAGACCGGAATCCAAGGTCGGATTCAAACTCATCCTAAATGGCAAAAAATTCTAAGGCTTCGTTCGTTCCGGTGAAAGTCTCGGTTCCTTTGTTTTGAATGAGCTAAATTCAAGCCAGCAGCGTTCGCCATTCGTCGTAAATCTTTGCTTTAATGCGACGCATGCAGAAGTTTGACTTCGAATGATGCATGTGGTTAATGAGCTGCATCATCATGCGAAGGGAGGACATTCGTGTCCCATGATTCTAACAGCCAAGTTGGCAGGATTTTAGCCTTTTTAGTGTCTGCCGGTCATATTCTTGCTCCCGCTGCGGATGAGCCCCTTCAGTCTCGCTCGGTTCAGTCGGGTCAGTCAGGGCAAGGAGCTGTGCGTCCTGCATCGTGGAGGCTTAGCGGCACTGCTGCTCCAAGCGACAGCTTCTGGAATGCGGCAGAAAAGTTAAAAAATATTAAAAAAATGTCTGAATCCGAGCAGGCTCGGGTTTTGAGTGAAATGACGGGTAAGCCGATCGAAGCGATCGCGGCATTGCGGTGGGACTATAGCTTCCCACCGGAGAGCGATGTGCTTTTCGGGGATGCTTTCTCACTTAACCGCTTCTCCCTT
>CAZAKW010000105.1:1642-8574 GCA_964485835.1 uncultured Bacteriovoracaceae bacterium | reverse complement strand
ATTCCCATCACTCAAAACCGCAAACCTCCAGTACAAAAAGTTAGATGATGCATATGGAGCGTCGACCTATAGCATCCTCGAAGGAAAAAGCACTCTTGCGCTGGATAATTCGGTACTGCGCGTGCTTTCGAACTCGCAGAAGCTGGAGCTCCTAAATACCATATTCCACGAAGCACAGCATATTGACGCTGGCGGCGTGGGTAACGCGTTCCTGGAATTTATCAGTAAGGATTCCAGCATTAAGGGCATCAGTCAGTACCACACGGATATCTACAATTTATCCGATGCCCTTACTAAGGTCTATGGCAGTGAAATGCTTTGCAAGTAACCGGGTCGTAAAGGAGCATTACTTCTGTAACCATGGCTTTTATAGGTCATCTCGACCATTGCGAGATCAATCATGAAGACCCGCTATTTATTTTTCATCTGCATTGCTGCTGCCATACTGGTCGCCTTGAAGTTTGTTACCTTTAGTCCGAAAGATAACCTTCGGCTTGATGGTACGGCGATCGATCTTCAGAAGTTAAATCAAGGTTTACAAGCCTTCCATGCTGCCTGTAAGCGCTATCCCAAGACGGACGAGGGACTTCGGGCGCTCATCACTGAGGAGCGTCCAAAGGACTGTGCCGGCTTTGCTCCTCTTCGCTCTAGCGAGATACCTCTTTCCGATCGCTGGGGGAAACCTTTCCAGTTTGTCTCGGACGGGGTCACGTATCAGATAACAAGTGTCACTGATGCACGAGTGAAAACCGACCAAAATGGACAAGTCGCAGTCCCAACCGACTGAACTCGCAAGGCAATGAAGCGAAGATTGTAGTTGCCCCTAATTGGACCCGCGGGATCTTGCTTGGTACAAATTGGTGGATCATATTCGGAATGCCCTACTTGAAAAGGCATTCGTGCGCCAGGAATGGCGGCAGTTGGGATTCGCAGGCAAGCGAATCCCAACTGCCTGATGTCGTCGCCGTAATCGCAGCGCGACGTACTTGGCACATCCGTAAATCGTCGAGACACCACGCATTTCCAAATGACTGTGAATTGAAGCCCGTTTATAATGCGACGTTTCTCCGGCGCCGAAACCAAAGTCGTCTTCGCCATTAGTCGCAGGACTTCCGCAGTCGCGACAATTCCTCGTCTCTATAAAGACCGGCGGAGCTCCGCAAGCTTTGCTAATGCTTCCATCGGCGTCATCCGGTCTGGATCGATCGCGCGCAGACCCGTAAGCGCCGGGTGTTCCGCGACGGGCGAGGCGACGAGTTCCGAGGATTCGATCGAAGACTCTTCCGGAATTTCCACGGCCGCATCGAAGAGCGAAGGTTGTGCGCCACCGACGGCGCCGGTTTCCAATTCCGCAAGGACCTTCCAAGCCCGATTCACAACCGTCGCGGGAATGCCGGCAAGTTTAGCGACTTGAATCCCGAAGCTCTCGTTCGCCGGTCCTGCTTCAAGTCTATAAAGGAATCGCAAATTACCACGCGTGCTTTCGACGCCCATATGCGCGTTCGCCACGCGCGGGAGGAAGTTCGGAAGACGGGTCAACTCGTGGTAGTGGGTCGCAAAGAGCGTGCGGCAGCCAAGCTTCGTCACGATCCACTCCAGCGCGCTCCACGCCACCGAGATCCCGTCGTACGTCGACGTGCCCCGGCCGATTTCGTCGAGTACGACGAGCGAGCGCGCGTCGGCGTGATGGAGGATATGGGCAAGTTCGGTCATCTCGACCATGAACGTCGATTGTCCGCGCATGATCGCGTCTTGCGCGCCGATACGGGTATAGATGCTGGAGACGACTCCCCATCGCGCTCGAATCGCCGGAACGGGCGCGCCCATCTGTCCTAGAATCGCAATTAGAGCGGTTTGGCGTAAGATCGTCGATTTTCCGCCCATGTTTGGGCCGGTGATCAATAGTGTGCTCGCGGACGGAGCAACAATTTTCAGGTCGTTGGGTACAAACGTTCCGCGGCCCTGATCGACCAGGGGATGGCGTCCGCCTTCCACTTCGAAATCCGTGGAGTGGTCGACAACAGGCCAGCTCCACCCTTTTTCCCAACCTAAACGCGAAAGGGACAAAAGCGTGTCGAGTTCCGCGATCGCCGTGGCCGCGGCGCTGATCGCGCGCGCGTGGGTCTGGATTTTTAACAGGAGCGCCCGAAATAAATCGGCCTCCAGCGCGCGCCGTTTTTCGCCGGACGAAACGAACTCGTCCTCAAATTTCTTGAGTTCCTCGGTAAAGAAACGCTCGCCGCCGACCGTCGTTTGTTTGCGCTGGTAGTTCGTGGGGACGAGTTTGAGATTGGCCGAAGTGACTTCGATATAATATCCAAAGACGCGGTTATATCGAACCTTGAGACTGGAGATCCCGGTCGCTTCCCGCTCGCGCACCTCTAAATCGACAAGCCATTTATTGCCGTTTTCGGAGAGGTCGATCAAACGATCGAGCTCGGGATGCGTACCCTTGCCGAAGATACCACCGTCTCGAGCGAGGAGGGGCGCTTCCTCAAGCTGGGTCGAAAGGATTTCCCGGGCAAGCGCGCCGAGATCTTCGTCCGCTTGGCGAAGCCGCGCGCGTAAATCAACGACGATATCGGCGTCGAATCGTGCGAGCAGTCCCGCCATCGTTCCGAGCGCACCGATCGTTCGGCCGAGGGCACGCGTATCGCGTGGACTTGCAAGGCCCGTGTTGACCCGCGCGAGAATCCGCTCGACGTCGTAAAGCTCGCTAAGCGCCGCGCGGAGCTGGTCGTTTGCGCGCACGTCCGCGGCCAACGACCGAGTCGCGTTTTGACGAAGCGTGATTTCTTGGACCGTGCGCAGCGGCTCTAAGATCCAACGCTTCAAAAGTCGGGCGCCCATCGCGGTCTTCGTCTGATCCACGCGGGCGAAAAGAGAAGCATGCGCGGTTAACACGCCTGCCATCGAGGCAGTATCTTTGGTCGGAAGCAAGTCGAGGTGGATCGCCGATTTCGGCCCAAGTTTCATCGACCGCGCGGCGTGGAGCGGAGCGGGGAGTTTTACATGCGAAAGCTGGACTTGATCGGTCTCGGTTTCCTTGGCGGACGCCTTGCGGAAGTAATGCAGCAGCAGCGCGAGCGCGCGCGAGCTGGATTCTAAATCGGCGGCGCCTTCTAGGTACGGTTCGAGGCTTGCGACACCGTATTGATCGGCAAGGAGCGTTTGGGCCGCTTCCTTACCCATTCGATTTTCAGGAATTTCTTCGAAGAGCACGTCGGCTCGCGAGGTGAGGGCGGAGGCGACCGCTTCGGGGAGACGATGGCCAACGCGAAGAAAATGGCGAATAGGGAGCGTAGAAATTTCTTCAAACAGCGCGCCGGCGTCCAAAGGCAACGAGAGACGGGTTTCGCCGGTGGAAGGATCTAGGCAAGCGAGGGTGAACCGAGGAGGCGAAGCCTTCGAGTCGCCGACGGCACCGATGGCAAACGCGGTCGCAAGGTAAGCGGTTTCCGCACCTTCGTTTTCAAATTGGACGGCGGGGGTGAAGACTCGGGTGATTTCGCGTCGAACGATGGATTTGGAGCCGCGTTTTTTGGCTTCTTCCGGATCTTCGGTCTGATCGCCGATGGCGACTTTTTTTCCGTGCTCTAGCAGACGGCGAATATAGCCTTGAATCGAGTGGTGGGGGACGCCGGCCATCGGCATCGGGTTTTCTTTGCCCTTGTCGCGCGAGGTGAGGGTGATTTCGAGGATCTTCGCGGCTTCGAGCGCATCGTCCGCAAAGAGCTCGTAAAAATCGCCCATCCGGAACAGTAAAAGAGCGTCGGGGACTTGGGACTTCAAATCCCAGTACTGCTTCATCAATGGCGTCGCCGCGGCGTTAGCCAGGGCTTGATGCGCGGACGAAGACGGTCGCGCGACGGGAGTTGGAGTAGAGACTTGGTCCATGGGTGGACCAGAGGTACCTTTTCAGCCCGGCGAATTCAAGCGAGCCTAGGATTTCGCTTGAGCGCCTTTTTGGCTTGCCCCACGATGCCCAAGACCGCTAATGCGATGCACCTTGATTGTATTCGTGGTGCCGCGTCGCAAAGTGGGAACGCCGGCCGTGACGACGATTAAGTCGTCGGCCTCGGCGATTCCTTCTTCGCAAAGCACACGCTCCACGGTCGTAAAAATATCGTCTGTCGCGACGATTTGGGCGATCTTAATCGCGCGTACGCCCCAGACGAATTGGAGACGACGGATCACGTCGTCGTGCTCGGTGATGGCGACGATCGGCATGTCGGGGCGGTATTTCGCGAGGGCCTTAGCCGCTACGCCGGAGCGAGTGATGCATGCAATCGCGACCGAGCCGGTGTGGCTCGCGATCCGCGAGGCGGAAAATTCGACCGATTCGACGATCGATCCCGGGGTGGGGAGGATCGTGTGGGCGACGCCCGAGTAGAGTTCTTTGGCTCGTTCCGCTTCGACGATAATCCGGGCCATCGTTTCGACGGCGACGACCGGATACTGGCCGGAGGCGGACTCGGCGGAGAGCATAACGGCGTCGGTTCCGTCGAACACGGCGTTCGCGACGTCGCTTGCCTCGGCGCGCGTCGGCGTGGGACTCGAAACCATCGATTCGAGCATCTGGGTCGCGGTGATTACGGGCACGCCGAGATGGTTGCAGGTGTGGATCAAGCGCTTTTGCACGGTCGGAACGCGCTCCGCGCCGATTTCAACCGCCATGTCGCCGCGGGCGACGAGAAGTCCGTCGGTGACCTCGACGATCGAATCCATGTAAGTGACCGCTTCTTCGCGTTCCATTTTCGCGATGATCAGCGGCGGATTGTCGGTGATTTTTTTCATCCGGCGACGAAGGTCCTCGATGTCTTCCGCGGAGCGAACGAAAGAGAGGGCTACGGCGTCGACTCCCATCGACAGGCCGAACTCCATGTCGATGATGTCTTTTTCGGTCAGGCACGGGATGGTGAGCGGCGTACCGGGAAGGTTCATCCCTTTGTTGTTCGTAAGCGTTCCGCCGCATTCGACAACGACGACCATCTCGGGAGGAGAAAGTTCGGTCACCCGGGTCGCGATTTTTCCGTCGTCGAAAAGAACGCGGTTGCCGACTTTCGTGTCCGAGGTCACGGCCATCGCGATTTCCGATGAAATTGGGATCGCAATCCGACCTTCAAGCGATTTCTTGGGCTTCGTCCCTTCGGGGTAAAGCACGCAAACGTCGCCGTCTTTCAGTTCAATCGAGCCGCCAGGTAACTTTCCGGCACGGATCTTCGGTCCCTGGAGATCTTGCATGATCGCGATCGGTTTTCCGGCGCGTTTCGAAGCCTCGCGGATATTTTCGATCAGGCTGCGATGGAAGGCGTGGTCGCCGTGGGAAAAGTTCAATCGAGCGATGTCGAGGCCGGCTTCGATCAGTTTTTGAATTTGGTCGACGGTTTTGGAGGCAGGACCCAAGGTTCCGACGATCTTAACCTTTCTTGGAAAGGAGGAGTGCATTCGCTTTTTTTACCTTCTCGAGCTCGATTTCGTGGTTGTTCGCAAGCGTCCGCTCCCGGTCCTTATACTGCGCTTCGGTATCCGCGATTCGTTTATCGAATTCACGGGCCTGGTCCGAGAGAGTCTGCTTTAAATGTCTATCGTGCGCCCGGGCCTCAGTGTCAAGTTTCGCTTTTAAATCACGTAATTGTTGATCGTAGTCGCTCTTTTGGTCGGTTAGCTTTTTGTTATAGGCACGCACCATGTCGGAGTTCTGTACTTGGAAGTCGCGTCGGAGTTCGCGTTTCTCAAATTCCGCTTGATTCCGAACTTCCTGCAGCCGCATTGACGAGTCCACATCACGCGTCGCGATGAGCTCCTCGTAGTGGCGACGCATCTCGTTAGTCACGCGTTCGTGGTTTCGGAGGGATTCGTCGGAGGACCGAGTATTGGAGGCGTTCGCGAGGTCCAGCATCACCCGTTTGTTTTCTTCGACATCGTCGACGTGCTGGACGAACGTATCGCGCATCACCGCCTGTTCCATTAGGTTTTGGCGATGAAGTTTGGCGCCGAGCGATTGGTTGTCGCTGCGGGAATCGTCGAGTTTCGCCTGGTAATTCTCTTTTAAGTGATCACGTGCGCGAGCGTTGCGGTCGGCTTCCGCTTGGAAAACGCGGTCGTACTGTTGGGAAACCGCACGACGGATCGAGAGTTCTGCCGCCGAAGAGATTTCGCCCGGATCGTCGGTTGAATTCTTCGTGTTGAGGACCCGTTGGAGGTTCTCAATTTCGCTTTGTTGGGCCTGGCTCTGATTGGCGATCGTGCGTTGGTAGGTGAGGGCTTGCCGTCCGAGGACGTGGTCTTGGCGGGCTTGGGCTTTGGCGCGCTCGTTTTCAAGCCGGGTTTGGCTTGCTTCCTTTTCGCGGGCGCTTTGGATTTTCACATGCTCCAAGGAGCGATCGTATTCGTTCGTTGCGTTCGTTAATTGGTCGCGGTGCTCGGAGTTTTGCCGGGCGACGAGTTGGGCGGTTTGCAGGTCCTTTTCTTTGATGAAGCTCCCGAGCTTTTCGCCGAAGGCGCGTTCCGTTTGGACGTTGTCCGCACGGAGTTTCTGTTTCTCAAGATCGTGGGAGAGGGATTGGTTCGCGTACTTCGAGTTCCAGTCGCTTTCGAGCTCGCCGATGGCTTCCGCGCGAGCGATATTTCGGGTCGCGTTCGCATCGCGTTTCATCTGCGACGTCTCCCGAAGCTGCTCGCGCAATGGCTGCAGTTCCAGGGCCCGCGACGAGCGTTCCGCTTCGGCGTTTTGAGCGAGGGCGGCCTTAACCGCAAGGCTCTTCTCGTGTAGCCGGTTTTGGAGGAGCTGGTCCGCCTTTTTTTCCCGACTTTGGAGCACGGTTTTGTTCTGTTCGGCGAGGATGCGGGCTTGGCGACGTTCGAGCATCACTTCTTCCCGCGCGCGGGTGATGGCGGCTTGAGCCTCTTCTCGAAGCTTGGCGCGGTAT
>CAZAKW010000105.1:0-1632 GCA_964485835.1 uncultured Bacteriovoracaceae bacterium | reverse complement strand
CTTCGTCGCCAGAGTCAGCGATCTGTTTGCGGTAACTCTCGGCGAGGGCTTCTAGGTCGCGTTCGTGACGCTCGGCCTGCGCGGAAGCGCGTTGTTCGTAGTACTCTTCCGCTTTCGCGGAGTTTTTCGAAGCGTGGCTTTGGGTCGTGGCCGCGGCCGCAATCGCCCGGTCGCGATCCGTGCGGGCGGCGTCTTCGACGGCGGCAGTTTGTCTTCCGCTGCGGTTATAGAGATCCCGCTCAAGCTTTGCGCGCTCCGCACGATCCGATTTTGCGGAGGCCTGGGCGCTGGATTCGTATTCGTCGCGGATGTTTTTTGCGGTATCGGCGACTTCGGTTTCTTTTTTCCGGACGACGTTTTCTAAATTTTTATGGAGCTTCGCCTCGCGATTACGTTCGCGCTCTTTCATCTTTTTCGTCGACGTTTCGAAATCCTTTTCAAGGTCGTCGAGCGAACGGCGGTGGGCGCTGTAATCGGATCCAATCGTGGACATCGTGTCTCCCCAAGGGAGCGTCCTGCTCCCGGCTTACTTATTTTGACGTATCGCTGCGGGAAGGAAAATCGGCGGAGTTTGCCGGGTTGGAGGGAGACTAGTGTCAACGGAGTGGCAGCGGCTCTAGTTTGCGGGCCGTTCTGGCGGATTGAATGCGAAGGGATCATGAGGGGCGGTCGAGTTAAAGACCTTACGTAAGAGCGTACCCGGAATTTCGAAAATATATTTAAGTCGTAAGTCCATCCGTCCGATTGATCAGTATGAAACTGATTCAAAAATTTACCTTGTTGGTTCTATCCGCATTCGTTTTCAGTGGGTTGGATGTTTCGATCGCGAGAGCCGATAAGTGCGAACCCGCGCACTTTGAAAAAGATAATACGTTCATATGTACGTGCTCTAGCGAAGATGCTCTGAAAGTTTGCGAAAAAACCGCTAAGAAAAGCTTTGAGGGTGGATGCGACGCCACCGAAGTTGTTTCCATGAAAGCAATGGGATTTGGTTCAGCACTTCCCAGTACGACACTTCAGTCGTTAATTAAATGCGTCAAAATCGCAAATTCTTCTGGGCAAAAGTCAGGACAAAAAAGCTCGACAAGTTCTACCAGTAATTAAGACTGACTTGTCTCGCTGTAGGTCTGAGCTGTCCTCCAATACACCTGATTTTCATTGTAAGTCGTGCGCTTCCGAGGCGACGGTGGTTTCAACCCTATATTCGGAAGCCATTCTTAGTCACCCCCTTACCGCGCTTGATTTCGGCTTCTATTCAGGGCGGTTCGGCGCAATCCTCTCTCGGAGCGGAAAAGATCCATTCAAAAGCCCGCCGTCTGACAGGGCGTTTCTCCAGCGCCGGAACCAAAGCTGGCCCTAATGGCTTTAGAGCCTTTCATTGCCCGAATCCGACATAAAACTTGCCATAGCACGGCGCAGTATGGTTTTGTCGGGCCGTGAAAAAGACACTCGCGATGATGTTAGGGAGTTTGGTGCTGGTATCGACGTCGGCCTTTGCCGTCGGAAGTAGCGTGGACAGCCAGGCCGGGCACCGCCAATCATTAACGATTTCCTTGACCCAGCCCCAGTTCGTCGCAAACCTCAACCCGGACTCAGGCTACCAGGTCCTAGTCCATGGCAGGACCGTGGACG
>CAZAKW010000104.1:0-8581 GCA_964485835.1 uncultured Bacteriovoracaceae bacterium | reverse complement strand
CGCCGTCGATTCGCCGCGCGCTGCTCGATTTGCTGGCCTCGGAAAATATCGCCTCGAAAGCCTCGCTTCTACGGCAATACGATCACGAGGTCCAAGGCGGATCGTTCGTGAAGCCAGAAACGCAGATCGGCGAACATCGCTCTCCCAATCAAGCGGCCGCGGTTCTGCTACGGCCGAATTCGACGGTCGCCGCCGTGATCGGCGTGGGCATACTGCCCGAATATTCGCGCTACGACGCCTACACAATGGCCGAGGCGTCTTTGGACGAAGCCGTGCGAAACGTCCTCGCAAGCGGCGCGGAATACGGCACGGACGACGCCGTGCTGGCGCTCTTGGACAACTTTTGTTGGCCCGATCCCGTATCAAACGCCGCCTACGCCGCGGACCTCGTTCGTGCGGCCTACGCCCTTAAGGACGCAGCCGTCGCGCTTGGCCTTCCGTTTGTCTCCGGCAAAGACAGTATGAAAAACGACTTTCGCGGCGTCCAAAACGGCAAACCCGTAAAAATTTCCGTGAATCCAACCTTACTGATCACGGCGCTTGGGCGTTTACCGGAGCTCGCGCGCGCGCGCACCAGCGAATTCAAGTCGGCGGGCGACGTCGCGTTCTTACTTGGCCCCCGGAAGTTTTCCTTGCTGGGATCCCAGTTCGAAAGAATTGGCCTTACCCATCCCCTATCGCGCGAACTCCCCCGCTCGGATTGGACAACGGCCAAGAAGATCTACGCGTGGCTCGGGTCCGCGCGTTCTTCGAAACTTCGGTCCTGCGCCGACGTTTCGGAAGGCGGCGTGGCGGTCGCCGTCGCCGAAGGACTCTTCGCGTATCAGCTCGGTTTCACGTTCGCCTCCGAGTGGGCGCTCGATGCGAATCTAGCGGATGTTTTCGGCGAAGGATTCCATAGTTTCGTCGTCACTTGCCGTAAGAGCGACGTCGCCGATCTCACCCGCGAGTGGATTGGACTTGGGCTTCCGTTCGCGCACCTGGGACAAGTCGAAAAAAGCGCGCAATTCAAGCTAGGCCAAGAGGTTCTTTCGACCGCGGAACTTGAGCGCGCCTGGCGCCGCGACGTATCCGATCAGGAAGGGCTCGTATGAAAATGCCGATCAAGACCGCGTGGGTGCTGACGGGTGACGGCATTAATTGCGAAGCGGAAAGCGCGGACGCATGCCAACGCGCGGGGTTCGTTACCTCGATTTTCCATCTCTCCGAATTACTCGAGACCCGCCGGGATCTTTCCCACTGTTCGCTCCTCGTGCTTCCCGGCGGCTTTAGTTTCGGCGACGAACTCGGCTCGGGACGAGTTCTCGCGCTGAAACTAAAACACCAGCTTGGATGGGATTTAGCGCGGTTCGCGGCCGAGGACGGCCTGGTGCTTGGAATCTGCAACGGCTTCCAAACCTTAGTGTCGATGGGCGTTTTCGGTGGGGGGCTTGCGCTCGCCGCAAACGAAGACGGCCGGTTTCGCAACGAATGGGTGCGGCTTGAAGTTCCCGCTAAGACCGGGACGTCACCCTTTTTGAAGAACATCCAAAAAATCGAGCTGCCCATCCGTCACGGCGAAGGCCGACTCCTCTCCCTCGACCCCCTTTCCCAGGCTTCCCTTTCGTCGGTGGCCCTCCGGTACGTGGTCAATCCGAACGGCAGCCAGGACTGCGTCGCGGGACTCTTCGATCAAACCGGACGAATTTTCGGACTCATGCCCCATCCCGAGGCTTTTTCCAGACTTTCACAACACCCCGCCTATCACCGCGATCCCAGCGATCCGATGGCTCCCGGCGATGGACTTCGCATCTTTATCAACGCGTTCACGCACGCCAAGGAAGTCACCGTATGAGCACGACTTTGCTTATTCCACGAAGAGCGATTCTCTCCGTATCCGATAAACAGGGATTGATCCCCCTGGCGCGGGCGCTGGAGAGTGTCGGCTGCGAACTTTACGCAAGCGGAGGAACCTTGAAGGCGATTAAAGCCGAAGGAATCGCGTGCCGAACTGTCGAAAGCCTTTCGCGGTCGCCCGAAGCGTTTCAAGGACGGATGAAGACGCTTTCGTTTCCGGTCTTTAGCGGGATTCTCGCGCGACGCGGGGACGCGGCCGACGATGCGGATCGGGAGAAGCTTGGAATTCCGTTGATTGACGTGGTCGTGGTGAATTTTTATCCCTTCGCTCAAGCAGACTCCGAAACGTCGCTCGCGGACCGCACGGAATTGATTGATATCGGAGGGCCGGCCTTGGTTCGTGCGGCGGCTAAGAATCAAGCCGATGTGTTGGTCCTTTCCGACCCTTCGTTTTATCCGGAAGCACTGGCCGACTTAAATACCCACCGTGGGATTCGCACGGAGACGCGCGCCCGGGCGGCGGCCCAAGCCTGGAGAGACGTCGAAAAGTACGACGCCGCGATCGCACGCGTCATACCCGGTCTACTCGGCGCCCGCGCGACTCGGGGCTTAGAGCTTCGTTACGGGGAAAATCCTCACCAAACCGCACGTTTTGAATTCGATGCCACGACCTCTCCGATCGAGTGGGATCGTCCTTGCACGGAAAGTTCGCTTTCCTACAACAATATCCTCGATTTTAGCGCGGGATTTCGCCTTCTCTCCGATCTGGCGAACTGGAAACCCGACGCGGCCCACGCCGTGATCATCAAACACCAGAATCCGTGCGGCGTCGCCACGGATTCGGATGGGCGAATCCGAAACGCGCTGGAGATGGCTTGGGCCTGCGATCCCGTTTCCGCGTTTGGGGGCATGGTTTTACTCTCGCGTCCCTTGGATTCACGGGCGGCCGACTTTCTGGAATCACGTTTCGTCGAAGGCATCGCCGCTCCCTTGCTCTCGCGGGAAAACGAATCTCTTTCGCGGCTAACCAACAAACGAAAAAATCTTAAGGCCGTCGCGATTCGCGACGTTACGTATCAAGAAACCGAGACGGAGGTCACCGTCCCCGGCGGAAAACTCGTACAATCCGCCGATGGATTCGGACTTGAAGCCCTGGACGTGAAAACGGGCGGCGGGTGGTCGAATGCGAAACAAGAATTGGCCACCTTCGGCATCTTCGCGGCTAAATCGCTCAAGTCCAATGCGATCGCGATCGTCGAATCGCCTTTCGAAGGGGCGTTTCGGATGATTGGCGCCGGCCAAGGCCAGCCCAATCGAATCGAAGCCATCGAGAAACTCGCGATCCCCAGGGCGCGGGCGATTCTGGAGTCCGAAGCGACGTCGAGTTCCGGAGGCAGCGAGGTCTTTTTAGCTTCTCGACTGGCGGAGACGATTCTGGTTTCGGATGCGTTTTTTCCGTTTCCCGATAGTATCGAAACGGCCCACGCAGCAGGCATTCGGCAAATCGTCGAGCCGGGCGGAAGCCTCCGCGATCCGGAAGTGATCGCGCGCGCGCGTGAGCTTGGGGTCGAACTCGCCTTCACCGGTCGTCGACACTTTCGCCACTAATTTTCCAGGAGATCGACCATGCCTTCCCTTCCCACCGCTTCCGCAAAACGTAGCCGTTCCAGCGCGAAACGTCCGATCGATTATCGCGGCGCCGGTGTCGACCGAGTCTTGGCGGATCGCCTCGTCGACCGCATCCGCACGATCACCGGCGGAAACGGACGGGAGACCCCGGCGATCAAAGAAAAAAGGCGTGCCTTGCGCTCTACCGTCGGAGGTTACGCTTCCCTTTACGCTCTTTCCAAAGACCAGTGGCTCGCGGCCTCGACCGACGGTGTGGGAACCAAGCTGAAGCTCGCGTTTGAACTGGGTGTGCACAAGACGGTCGGAATCGACCTCGTCGCGATGTCGATCAACGATCTTCTTTGCGTCGGCGCCAAACCGCTCTTCTTTCTCGACTATCTGGCGACCGGGAAGCTCGATCTCGCCGATTCCACCGCCGTCATCGCGGGCGTCGCCGAAGGATGTCGACGGGCGGGAGCTTTGCTAGTGGGCGGCGAGACCGCGGAAATGCCGGGATTTTATTCGGCCGGCGAATACGACCTTGCGGGATTTGCCGTCGGACTGGTGCACCCCAAAAATGCTTTGCCCAAGACGGGTGCGGCCGGAGTTCGCCCCGGAGATCGACTCGTGGGTCTACGTTCGAGCGGCTTCCACAGCAACGGGTATAGCCTGCTTCGCAAAGTCGCGAAACGCTGGCGCCCTGCGGATACGAATCTCGCTTGGGCGAAGACTCGCAAAGCGCTGCTCAAGGAGTTGCTGACGCCGACCGAAATTTACACCGACGCGATTTTGCCCGCGACGGAAAGGGGCCTTTATCAGGGACTTGCCCACATCACCGGCTCTGGATTCCTCAACGTGCCACGGATGGGTGAACACGTGTCTTACGAAATCACAATGCCCTCGGCGCGCGAGCTTCCTCGCGTTTACGAGTGGTTAAAACGGACCGAATCCGTTTCAATCACCGAAACGCTCACGACCTTTAACTGTGGTTTGGGAATGATCGGCGCCGTTCGGCCGGCCGACGCCGCGAAGGTCGTCGCGATCGCGCGAAAGGCCGGGATCTGGGCGAAAGTTGTCGGTGAGGTCCTGGAAAAAAAGCGGGGCCGGCCGAGTGAAGTGATCGTCCACACCGAAGAAGGTCGTTTTTCGATCCACGAATAACCTGCATTCCCCGTAGAAGGAGCCGATATGGAAAATCGAGTATTGATCGTGATGGGAAGCGAGTCCGACTGGACCGTGATGAAAGAAGCGTACGAACTTTTGAAACGGTTTGAGATCGGAGTTCGCGCGGAAATCGCCAGCGCCCACCGCACACCCGAAAAGACCAAGGAGCTTGCCGAAGGCGCCCGATCCGCCGGAATTCGCGTCGTGATTGCAGGCGCAGGCGCGGCGGCCCACCTCCCCGGCGTGGTCGCCGCGTTCACGGATCTTCCCGTGATCGGAGTCCCGATCAACGCCACGCCGCTAGCCGGAACGGACGCGCTTTATGCGATCGTGCAGATGCCTAAAGGGATCCCCGTCGCGACGGTTGCGATAAACGGCGCCGCCAATGCCGCTATCCTGGCGCTGGAAATGCTCGCGATCGACCAAGGGCCGGAAGGCGCGGCCGCCCGCGAAACCCTGCGCGGCTATCGCCGAGAGATGCGTGAAACGGCTTTGGCGCGAAAACTTCCGGTTTAGGGATAGAGTCCGGCCGGATTTCATGGCAGACCTATCGGACGATGGGTCTGCATTACCGCTCGAAAATCTCCGGCACTGGCTCGTTTCTTCCTGAACGCCGTCTTTCGAACCTGGAACTCGAGAAGCTCGTGGACACGACGGACGAGTGGATTCGGGAACGCACCGGCATCGAGTCTCGCCATATCGCGGCGGCCGGCGAAGCAACCTCCGATCTCGCGTTTGAAGCCTCAAAGCGAGCTCTGGCCGCCGCCGGTATCAGCGCGGGCGATCTTGACGGGATCCTGATCGCCACGGTCACCCCCGATCATTCTCTTCCGAACACGGCGTGCCTGCTCCAAGCCCGTCTCGGTTGCCGCCCGATCCTGGCGCTCGATCTCTCGGCTGCGTGCTCAGGATTTCTTTACGCCTTAACCATCGCGGAACACCTGATCCGTGCGGGCACCGCGCGGCACATCCTTGTCGTAGGCGCGGAAACGCTTTCACGCATCATCAATTATCAAGACCGCCAGACCTGCATTTTATTCGGCGACGGCGCCGGGGCGGCGGTCCTCTCCCGCGCGGAGGATTCCGAGACGAGCGAAATCCACGCATCGACGCTCGCCGCCGACGGCTCGAACGCGAAACTGCTCGCCGTTCCCGCCGGAGGATCTCGAAAGCCCTTCTCCGCCGAGGTCCTTGAAAACCGCGAGCATTTCGTCCACATGCAAGGGCGAGAAATATTCAAGGCCGCGGTCACGACGCTCAAGACCGTTTCGAATCGCACGCTTGAGGCCTGCGGAAAAACCGTGTCGGACGTCGACTGGTTTTTCATCCATCAGGCCAATCGACGGATCGTGGAATCGCTTGCCGGCCAAATGGGTTTAGCGGAAGGCAAGGTTCCCTGCAACGTCGACCGCGTCGGCAATACGTCGAGCGCCTCGATCCCGATCCTCCTCGACGAATCGATCCGTTCGGGAAAAGTGAAACGGGGCGACACTCTTTTGCTCGCTGCCTTCGGCGCGGGGCTGACCAGCGGCGCGGTCGTTCTTAAGTATTGATCTCGCGCAAAGCCTCGCCAACGAAAGACGAGAGTCCTTAAATTGAAATTCCGGCTTTCCGACGGATATTCTGAATATCCTTCTTTCGGGCAAGCTGAGTGGAGACTTCAAATTCTAAACTCTTCTCGAGGTCCTCAAGTAACACTGCCGTATTCCGAAAATAGGAATAGTCAGCGACCGAGGCCCCCTGAACGCAAGCGGAGGGAGATCGAAAATACAGGGGGACCCGAGCCATTTCCGCCTGGGTTAAGATCTCGGAACCGCGGGATTGAAGAAAAAAGTCGATGAGATAAGCGACCTGCGGCCCGCTAAGCTCCATCAAGTGTTCATGCACCCGGAGCGTCTCCCGATACCGTTGCTGGAGAGTCGGCAAGATTAGCTCAAGATCCGCGAGTCGCGACTTTATGAAGCGCTCCTCGCTGGAAGTGCCCGCTTTCATACCTTCAAGAAAATACGCGAGCTTCTCCCGGTACTGGGTTACCTCGTCGTCTCGGGTAATGTCCGAAATCGCATTCAGGATCGCAACAGACGCCGCGCCAGCCGTTGGAAAACTCGAGCCGACGAGCTGAGGAGCATATTTTTTCCCCGCATCGCGAAGTTGATCAGAGAAAGTCGGTTGCAGTGCGTGCCCATTTTTCTGAATTTCGGCGCGCCGACGGGCGAAGATGCTTTCCTGTTCCTCAAAATACCTCACCAAGATTCGCTGGATCTCGAGATAAATGTCTTCGTGTCCCGTGCGAAGATTGAGGAGCATATCGAGGCTCAGGGTTGTGGTCCTTTCATTCAAAGGATTGTGGGGTGATTTAGCGGCTAGGTCCTGGTTGCCTAGGAAGTGGAGCTCGTCGATCTGTCCTTCCCGGACTTCCACCCAGTGCAATTTGCCCATGGTCTGGCTAATTCCGTGCCCTCGAGAATTACGGGGACCTTTCTCAAGATAAGTAGAGATAGCTAACGTCGGACCCACATAGGGCATGGAACCCGCTGCACGTTCCGTCGCTTTTTCCTCTGGACGCGCCATGGCCCGCATACCGCGCAAGTCGTTGACGAGGGCGGAGATCCCATAGAGGGTCTTTGGTTTTCCGGCGACGACGACTTGTGACGTCTGCCGTTTCGAGTTAAACGCATTCATGACCCGGTCTTGCCGGAGAAAAGCCAGTTGATTCCGGTACTGATCCACCGACATCGCGGGGTCAATCGCGACGGGTGTGCCGAAGCGAAAATCCGCATGGAGTTGATCCGAAACGGTCTGGATCAAAGACCGAAAATAAGTCGAATAGCTTGTTCTTCGCGCGTCGCTCTTCATACGACGCACGACCGAGAGGTCCGGCAATCGATAGTGCTCGGTCCCCAGTTGCTTCCTCAGCGAGGATATCCGTACTCGAGCTGCTTCCTTTTCTTTCGAGTGCCCTAAGCAATCCCGGTACAACGATAGCGGAGCCGAGTAGGCCGTGGTTGAAAAGAGAAGAAAAGCTCCGACCACACGTCGCAAAGGTCCGTTTATCATGACTACTTTTCTCCTTCGAGTTTGACGGGTCCTAAGATCCAAGTCGAAAAATTATCAGGGGCATTTTTTAGCCAACTCCGCCGCCACCATCCACGACCTTCATAGTCTTTGGGGGAGCGGAATTTAACCTGAAGGGGTTCGGAGTAGTACGCATTCTCGCGGTAACCAAACCCCATAAACCTCCAGAATTTATTACATCTCCAGCTTTGGTCAGGAGCGTCGTCACAAGACTGGAGGTAAAAAGGCATGTTGGGTTGGTACATCGAGATTTCGATCTGATACGCTCGATTCGGCTTGAGATAGCGATTCGTACCGTTCTGGTCGAAGAGACCATTCGTCCGAGTGCCGCCGTAAGCATCCTCGTCCGCCAGGGGAATGACCCAAAAATCCGAATAGCGTTGCTGCTCGTCGTCTGCGAGGAAGTTCATACTTGGAGCAATCGACTCGCCTTCTTCGATCTTTTGCTCCGACCAGAATAAGTCCCACCACCATTTCTTGATGCGGTAGAGCTTGATGCGAACTCGGGTATTCTTCCAGAAGCTTTTTTCTTTACGAACGCTCGGAGCTTCCTTCGCCGCCGCAATTTGCGCCTTCTCGACTTCGCGCTCCGCATTCCTTCGAGATTGTTCAGCCATCAGCGCCACGGCGGCTCCCGCCACGTCGTCGAGCTGTAACTTATTGGGAATGGCTCGGTCGATCTGCGTTCCCTTGTGGTCCTTGGCACTTTTCCAGAGCAAGGGCTCAAGCGCATTCCCCTCCCAGTCCACCGGGAGTCTGAATGAGTTCGGAGTCTTTTTCCCGATGTCGCGCCCGATCGTACGGACGACGACGTCGATCGAATAAGTAGCCGACTGCTTACAAGCGGCATTCACTCCCGAACCCGTTATGCCGAATTCGTATTTGTTCCAAGCGCTAC
>CAZAKW010000103.1:0-8680 GCA_964485835.1 uncultured Bacteriovoracaceae bacterium | reverse complement strand
CGTTTAAGGTTATGCAGCAGCGTCTCGAAGCGAAAGGCTTGCGACACTCTGGGCAAGGAACGGCCGAGTTTTCTGGGCCGAATTTTTCGGTCGATCAGGTTTGAGGCGACCGCGTTGCCTTTTTCGTGGGCGCCATTTACGAGTGAGTAACAGAGACTCGTCTGATAGGCACGAACAGAGGGTTGATCTTGGTAAAACGATTCGCCAAAATAAGCATCCGGCGAAAGAGAATACGCGAAAAAATCCGCGAGCCCTTCGTGGAGTGCGATGGCCTCGACTGGCTTCAAGGCTTCCGCGGTACAGAGGTCCGGGCGTTGCCCGCAAAGCATCGCGTGGAAGAGTTCGTGGCGAAGGACGTCAATGGACTCAGTGCCGTAATCGATTGTATTTTTCCCTGCGCAAAGTTGCACCACTTTCCTCTCGAAATCGTATCCGACTCGGAGGCAGGACCGGGCGCCGTAAACAATTTGAATGGTGATGGGAGGAAGCCGTCCGTAGGCTTTTTCATAAGCGATGATGGCGCTTTCCCCAACCGACCTAACAAAGGAGAAATCCTTCGCTTTACCGCTTTCGTTTAATATGACGAGTTCTGCCGGACGCGGGATCGACGCGTTTCCCGAAGGGATCGTAGCGAAGAATGCGAATAGGAGTGGGAGAAGTCGGAGCATGGCAGGGGGAACAGAGCACTGGGTGTGCCAAGTGGCGCGAATCGGTAACTCGTTAGTTTATCAGGAATAAGAGATCTGCTTTTACCAGTCGGGGTGTTCAGGATGCCCGGCAAGTGTCTATAGGTTAGTCAGTGGGTCTTTCCATAAATTGCCTTGGCTAATGAAAGACAAACAAATCGCTCGTTGAGCCTCGCTGTCCACAATCTTTGGTTAACAAAAAAAGGAAACGCCCCGAGGCACGAGCCCCGGGGCGTTTCCTTTTGAGAATGAATCGATCAAAAGAAAGTCTTGCAGCCGCTAGCTTCCACAAAGCCTGGTAAATAATCCCTATCGCTGATTTTCGCGCACGATACCAAGGTCGAGGTCTCGGGATCACAGCAGATTCTAGCCTCGCGTATCAAGTCTCGGTCGCTTACAGAAAATCCTTCCGTGTCGTTTCTTCCTTTCTTCAACCCTAAAGCTTTGACCATCACCTCGTATACATTGCTTCCCGAACTCATGTGGTAGTTCGTTTTCAAGAGGTCGCTGTAATAGTAGACGTAAGCCATCGTCCCGTATTGTAGACTGACGAGATTGGCATACGATTTCGATTTCGGTTTTTTTCGAAGTTCAAAGCCGAAGTCCGAAAAAAGATCTGCCTGACACTGATCCGTGGCCATCAAATACGACTTTGCGGAACGGTTATAGTACGACGCGGGGGTTTCGAGAGAGGGACATTCCGGCGGCTGCGCTAGGCAAAGCTGGGGAATCAAAGCTACTGTGACAACGAGTTTTTTAATAAACATGACGTGCTCCTTTCGTAGTTCTAGTTGCAGGCTTTTTCGGCCCGCTTTGAATAGTCACGCCAGACGTCCATTTGTCCTTGAACCTCCCGTTTTTGATAGCGGGCGATATCCATTTGCATGATCTTGAGATCTCTTTCGATGAGGGTGAGGTAGCAGTTTAATCTTTTGCTTTTGGCTTTTTCGATTTTTCCTTCAGTTGTATAGAACTTCCCGACTTTGCAGTACTCGTAGGGTTTGTCGCTCCAAAGATCTAGTCGATGCGCGCTAAAGGAGTGGAACTTCTGGCCTTGAACGGATTTCGAGTCCTTCGCATAACGGGCCATCTGCCGGAGCAACGGAACGAAGGTGGCAAGATCGAAGCAGGTCGTTTGAGGAGAAGCGCGGCTGACGGTGCTCAATTTAATGAGCGCTAGATTTGCGGCGTCTTCGAGCATCACGATCGGATCACCTTCGAGAGCGAGAATAACCGGATTAGAGACTTGATATTTCGAATCGTCAACTCCGGCAAGGCGAAGGTATTCGTGGAAACCTAATTTCTTTTGTTGTTGGGTTGTTAAAGCCGAGTAGCGAGAGACATTCACAAGAATTGTTCTCGCCTCGATGTCGTTAATGGCATCTTTTTCAATGCCATCCAGCACGAGTGGATCTTTGACGAAATCGACGCGAGTCGTTTCGATCGCGTTTTTGAACCTTTCCAAGTCGATCACCGGAACATTCCCGGGATAAGCATTTGAAAGCTGATAATAGGTGGTCCAGGCCTGGGAAACAAAGGCTTGGCTGGTTGCTTCGCCACCTCCTCGCGTCCCAACGCCACCGGCTTTGCCGAATGCGGTTAACGAACTCAAACTCACCATTACGACTGCGATCTTGAATAGATTCATTTTGACTTCTCCTTCTTTGTGATTCGAAAAAATTGAAAACCTAAATGGTAAACTTCCCTTTTATTTTTTCCATTCTTCGCGATTTTTAGAATTTTATTGACGGCTTCTTCGATGACTTCAGAAACTTCCCCCAGGTTCTGGGGATCAAAAGAGATCGTTTCGGATCCAATAAATTTTTCACTGGCTCCTTGCGTTTCTAGGCTCAGAGTCGCCTTTTCGAGCATCGACCGATGAAAACTTCTGAGAGCTCCGTCGGGAGTCGACGATTGCATCATAAGGTGGTCGTGGGAGAGCCGTGAGTAGTGCCCTTCCGCATGGCGTTCGACCAGGTCAAGCCGCACCCATCGTTCCATCGCTTCTTCCATTTCAAATTTGGTAACCCCGAGGCGGGCGGCCATTTGGTCGCTCGTGAGGCCTTTCGGATTTCCGGTGAGAAGCGCCATTCCTGAAACGCAAATCCAGTCGGCGACGGTATGGAATTGGTCAACCTGGAGATCTCGGATATTTTGATTGGGTGAGAGAAGTCGGAGACGGTCTAAAATTTTCTCGCGCTGCTTGATGTCGCGCGCGGTTTCGATTTGTACGAGACCTAAAAAGTAATTTTCTTCGTTTGATGAAAGATCGAGTTTATTAGCGACGCTGGCCGCCTTCCCTGAGGAGAGCCGTTTCTCTCCCTTCAACACTTCCGAGAGCATTGAGGAAGAAAGGCCGATGCTTGAGGCGAATGCTCGAAGCGAATAGCTAGAATTTTTCTTAATTCGCTCGACGAGTAACCGTCGTAAATAGGAGCGATAATCGGGATGTTCGAAAACCATGAACCGCTTATACGGCAATAGACCGGCAGCGTCAATTTTGAGCGAACGAAAGCGTCCGCTTAAGCGGACAATAAAAGTCTATAATTTCAAATGGTTAAGGATATCGACCACAGGGGGAACGTTTTCCCTCTTTTCCGTCGCAAAGGAGCCAAAGTGCGATGGCTTTAAAACCAGCTTAAGCCAAAAGCTTCGGAGTAGCGCGCGCAAGTTTTCGGAATTCGAGCATCTGCCGCACGAACGTTCCCACGTGCTCCAAGTAAAACGCATTCGGTCCGTCGCTCTTCGCGACTTCGGGGCGAGGATGGCATTCCAAAAAGAGCCCGTCCGCGCCGGCGGCCATCGCAGCGCGCGAGAGCACCTCGATAATTTCCCGACGTCCGCCGGTGCTTTTTCCGCCGGCGCCGCCGCCGGGCGATTGGACCGAGTGGGTGGCGTCGTGGATCGTCGGCACTCCGAATCCGGACATCACTTGGAATCCGCTCATATCCACGACCAAAGCATTGTAGCCAAAGCTTGAGCCGCGTTCCGTTAAGCAAATCCAGTCCGTCTTGCCACGAACGCCGATCTTCTCTTCGACCGCGCGCGCCTTATCGACAATGTTCTTTGCGTCCCAGGGTGCGAGGAACTGTCCCTTTTTTACGTTTAAGCGGCGGCCCTTTTTGAGTGCCTGCTCGGCGCCCGCGACGATCAAGTCGGTTTGTCGGCAAAGGAAGGCAGGGATCTGCATAAAATCCACGACCTCGGCCACGGGCGCCGCTTGTTCCGGCGTGTGGAAATCCGTCAATACGGGGAGCCCGGTCCGGGCCCGTACGCGATCTAAGATTCTCAGTCCCAGGTCCATCCCGGGGCCGCGAAATCCGTCAATCGAGGTACGGTTTGCTTTGTCGAAGCTGGCCTTGAAATAGAGTTGGATTTCTCCCGCTGCTACCAACGAACCCAATTGGCGCTTGAGCTCTTCGGCGACCTCGAAGACGAGTCCCGAGTCGGTCGAATTGTCTTCGATCACGCAAGGTCCGGCGATCAGGGTCATCGGTTTTGGAACGGGGAGTCCAGCGGGCTTGGAAATCGTCATCCTTTGGGTTTACCCCGCCCTTTCGAAGGAGAAAAGCGTTGAAGTTCGTGGGCCCATTCGAAAAGATCAGGGGATGACCCAGACGCCCTCCGCCAAACTTCTTTTGACCCCCGAAATCCAAGCCCGCCTCAAGAAAATCAAGCTCCTCCTCCTGGACGTGGACGGGGTGATGACCGACGGACGGATCTTTTGGCAAGACTCAAGCGGATGGACCCGCCAGTTCAACGTGAAAGACGGATACGGATTAAAGCTCCTCATGCAGGCCGGAATCCAGGTCGGAATCATCTCGGGCGGAGTTTCCAAGGATGTCAAAACCCGGGCGGAGTTTTTGAAAGTCCAACACGTCTTCTTAGGCGACGAGAACAAGATTATCGCGCTCGACAAAATCATCGCTTCGACCGGGCTTTCCCCCGACGAAATCGCGTTTGTCGGAGACGATCTTTTCGACATCCCGGTTCTTGAGCGAGTCGGATTCAGCGCCACTGTTCCCCACGCCGTGGAGCCGGTTAAAGAACGAGTCCATTACATCACCGAATTCGATGGCGGCTTCGGCGCGGTCCGTGAAGTCGCGGACGCAATCCGGAAAGCGCAAGGACATGGCCCGTACTAAGCGCAGGCTTCCAGGTCCGAAGATCAAAGAGCGGTGGATCGTAAAAGCCGGCAGCAACATGGTCTGCTCGGGCGGACCGATGTTGATTCGCGCTTGGATGCAGCAGGTATCCCAGCTTAGGAAACGTCACGGCATCGAAGTCGTTTGGGTCACTTCGGGCGCGATCGCGTCGGCGATCGACGTGATGGAAACCGGCAAGCCGACCTCTCGGAAACGCACGCTCGCCGAAAAGCAGGCTTTATCGGCGATAGGCCAGCCCTTGGTGTTGGATCTCTACACGCTTGGGTTACGAGCGCAGGGACTTGGCGCCGCCCAGGTCTTGCTCACGTACGAGGATCTCGCGGACGCACATCGGCGGGAAAACTTTCAAAACACGATCGAGCAACTGCTCGAATGGAAAATCACGCCCATTTTGAATGAAAACGATGCGGTGGCAACCCAGGAAATTCGCTTCGGCGACAACGATTCCCTTTCGGCGCGAGTTGCCCGTTCGATCGGCGCGCACCGTCTTGTGATTCTCACCGACGTGGAAGGGCTCTTCGACTCGGATCCGCGTGCGAACCCGGCTGCGCGCCTGGTGTCGGAATTGACGAGTGTTACGGCCGGACAGATTCGGGGTCTAGCTAACGAGGCAAAGCTCGCCGAGCGGGCGGCCGCGAAAAAACGAGGGGCAACGCCGTCGCGTGGAACGGGCGGTATGCTTTCGAAGATGATGGCCGCGAAGATCGCGTCCGACAGCGGAGTGCAGACCCATCTCGTCAAAGGGGACGAGCCGAACGTCCTGCTTGAAATTGCCGCCGGCTCAGCGCTAGGAACCCTCATCCACGGACGGGGCCGATCGAATCGGAGAAAGAAAAAGTGAGCGGATCGAAAAGTGCGCTTCCTCCGGAATTCGACCGACTTCTCTCCGAGGTTCGGGCTTCTTCGCGAGTTCTGCGGTGTTCTTCGGCGGAGACTCGCAATCAAGTACTGACGAGTTTGAACCGGCTACTCGATACGAATCGAGAAGCGGTTCTCGCCGCGAACGCGACCGATCTCGCGAATCTTTCCGCCGAAACCCCGCCCGCCTTTCGGGATCGCCTTCGGCTTGACGATCCGCGGATCGACGGGATGCGGGAGAGTTTACGCCAGGTTGCGCTCTTGCCCGACCCCGTCGGCGAAATCGTCGACGAGCGGGTGTTGGACAACGGCCTTCGCGCGAAGCGGGTACGAAGTCCGCTCGGCGTGATCTTGATGATTTTCGAGTCGCGACCGAACGTGGCGATCGAAGCGTTTTCCCTGGCGCTAAAGTCGGGCAACGCGCTCATCCTTCGGGGCGGAAAAGAATCGCGGGCTACGACGAAGATTCTCTATTCTTTAATTGGGAAGGCGCTCGCCGATGCGGGATTGCCGGCGGAGGGATTTTTAGGAATCACCAATCCGGACCGCGCTTTGGTATCCGCTTTGCTTTTGGAGAACGAACGCATCGACGTCGTCGTTCCGCGCGGAGGAGACGGGTTGATCCGATTCGTGGTCGAGAACGCGCTTATGCCTATCATCAAAAACGACCGTGGGCTTTGTCATATCTACGTGCACCAGGACGCGGATTTAGCGCAGGCGGCGAGGATTATCGAGAACGCGAAGGTGCAGCGCCCGGGAGTTTGTAATTCCTTGGAGACGCTTTTAATTCATGCTTCGGTACTTGAGGCCCTGGTCGGAGAACTTTCGAAACTTCCGGCGATGGCCGGAGTCGAGTACCGGGTTTGTGCCAAGTCCGAAGCGACCTTTACTCGCGCCTTCGCGAAAAGCGTGAAATCCGCGACCGAGACAGATTTCGATACGGAACACCTCGATTTGATTCTCAACGTCCGGACGCTGGAAGGTCTTGAGGAAGCGATCGCGCACATTGAGCGCCACGGTTCGCGCCACTCCGAATCAGTTCTCACTCGAGACGAGTCGGTGGCGAGGCGGTATCAATCCGAAGTCGATGCGGCGGCGGTTTATTGGAACGCCTCGACCCGGTTTACCGACGGGTTCGAGTTGGGATTGGGCGGAGAGCTTGGGATCAGCACCCAAAAACTCCATGTGCGCGGCCCGGTGGGGCTTCGTGAACTCACCAGCGTACGCTGGGTTATCGACGGCGACGGGCAAATTCGTAATTAACGAAAACACCACGGTAGGGACGACGGATGAAAATCGGAATTTTAGGATTAGGAAAAATGGGCGAAGCGCTCGTTCACGGAATTCGCGCCTCCAGCGAAGGAAAGAAGTGGAAGATTTCCGCGACGACTCGTTCGGCCGAAAGCGCGCGCACCGGCAAGGAAGCGCTCCGGATTTCCGTCCACAC
The DNA here is from genome assembly GCA_964485835.1 of uncultured Bacteriovoracaceae bacterium. Classification (GTDB taxonomy): domain Bacteria; phylum Bdellovibrionota; class UBA1018; order UBA1018; family UBA1018; genus JACMQW01. Next base: position 1,523 of record CAZAKW010000103.1, on the reverse strand, counting down.
CGACAATGCGAAGCTTGCCCGCGAATCGGACGTTTTGATTGTGTGCGTGAAGCCTAGCCAAGCCGAGCGGGTTTTCGACGAAATCGCTCCGCACTTGTCCGCGAAGAAACTCGTGGTCTCGGTCGCCGCCTCCATTACGAACGCGCAAATCGAATCGTGGATCTCAAGCGTTTGCCCGGTCGTTCGAGCGATGCCGAACACCCCGGCGTTGATCCGGCAGGGGATGACGGTGCTTGCCGCCGGCACGGACGCGAGTGGTGCAAATTTGAAAGTCGCAGAAAAAATCTTCGACACCGTTGGGCGCACGACTCGAATGGACGAGCGGTTGATGGACGGGGTTACGGGGCTTTCGGGATGTGGGCCGGCGTATGCTTATTTGATCATCGAGGCGCTTTCGGAGGCGGGGGTTAAAGTCGGTATCCCGCGTGAAACGGCGACTCTTCTTGCCGCGCAGACCCTAATGGGAGCGGCAAGGATGGTGCTGGAGCTTGACGAGCATCCCGCGGCGCTCAAAGACGAAGTGACAACGCCGGCGGGATGTACGATCGACGGACTGATGGCGCTGGAAGAAGGCGGCTTGCGGGTGACTTTGATTAAAGCCGTGCTTGCGGCTACTGAGAAAAGCGTGAGTCTTCGTTCCGAAGGTTAAGCGCGCGTGCTTGGAATATTCTGGCGGCTATGGCTTCTCTCGGTGGAGCCTCATTCCGGGCTCAGAATGACGTCGGATTCGAATTCGTGCAGTAGATAGCAAAATTGAATCCCGGATTCAGGATAGCAACCCGAGCGGTTTCTCCGACGGCGGGCACGGGAAGGTCGAAGTTCATCTGGCCCTCATCCTTCCAAACCACTATTTTGATGAGGTTCTTGGAAGATGTGTGATTTTTAAATGTTAGGCCTCTAAAACTGGCGAATTCTTCGTAGTGTCCCGGGAAAGGACGGATATTTTTTACCGCTTCGCCTACCTGGACGTCGTGGATTTCGCAGACGATATTGTTTGGGTCCGCGAATGCCGTCGTTGCTAAGGAAGTAGAGAGTGCAAGAGCAGCTAAAATTCGGTTGGTCATTGGAGTTCCGATCAGGTTTGTTTTCAAATTCTTCGAGCGTGGCTCGAGCACGGTTTCTTAGCTTTACGGCACACCTAAAACCGTGATCAGGCAGGCAGATTTTATAAACTTCGATCAGGTATATAGTTCAATGCGCTATATAGTGGAAGGGCTTTTTCAGGGCTGTTTTGGGCCATCACGTCTGAAATTCTGGAAACCCACCCACGGTTAGAAATGCCGAACTGCTAGGCACTCCGGCGCCAGGCATCCGCAGCTCCACCGCTAGCGGTGGAAAACGAAGTCACTCGGCAAATGGTCCCCGAATGGAACCCAGCGAATGGATCATTAAATGCTACTTCGAGAGTTCAGCGCGTGACAATTCGGACGCAGGTAACTGCATGGAAACTATTCGCTCTTCCGTACACCCTGCACCATGGCCTGCGCCGGGTCAGCACGCAGCGGCAATGCCGTCATGCCGGC
>CAZAKW010000102.1:0-8894 GCA_964485835.1 uncultured Bacteriovoracaceae bacterium | reverse complement strand
GCATCTTCTTCCCCCAGCCTTCATTTCCCAATGCGGAAAGCGGCAATCCAACCAATACGAGAGTCAGAACTAGAGAGCGAGGCAGAGTATTCATGGGGTCTCCTTGGATTAGGCCGCTAATCGACGCTATCCATTTGGAAAAGCAGCATCCGAGCCAATACTGACCTTCGGCACGTCGCGACCATCACTTGAAATGATTCGGTTTTTTCCGGTTTGAAGTGCCATTCGACCGAGACCGGCAATCCACGTAAGACATTAAGTCCCATCCGAATTCAAAAAAGCCCCGCGGAAGAACTTCTGAAAACCTGAATTTTCGTAGCTGCGTCACCGCTTTTGCGAAATCTAATTTCCAGCGCCAATCAGACTAAAATATTTGAAGCCCCGCCGTCGGCTACCTCCGAAGGTTGTCGTTCGTCCTAGTTTTCGGCCATTTCCGTCACTGTTTCAAAGAAACGCCGGAGAGTGCTCGACCGACATTTCTTTGGTTTGTGGTTTGGGTGACACCGATCTCTAGAAACCAAAACCAACAAGCTCGACAAATTCTTGACGGAGCGCTTAGATCGTTCGTGCACCTAAACCCTTTGAGGAAACCAGAATGAATCTGACGAACCGATTTCGCTTTTTCACGACCATTGCCGTTCTGGCGACGAGCACGACACTCTTGAGTTCGGCCGCCTTCGCTCGTGCCACCGTATCGCCGGCACTCCGCACGGCTACAGGCCAAACCACGGTAATCGCCGTTTTCAAAAATAAACTTCGTCCCGTTCGCAGCGCGCAGTCCAGCACCGGCTACTTGAAATTCCGCCGCGCCCTCGAAGCAAACTCGGAAGAAAGCCAACGTGGACTGATTTCTTTTTTAAAGAAAAAGGGTCTTTTGGGTTCCGAGATCCGGATGAAATCCCTTTGGCTGGTGAATGCGGCCATCATTGAGCTGCCTGCATCGAAGCTTGAATTGATTGAATATCACCCGGACGTCCGCGCGATCTATAAGAACTCAAAATTGAGCATCATCCGCGATTTCTCGGAGAAGCCCTTGAAGCTCCATCCTTCGATGGATCCTGAATTTACCTACGGGTTAAACGTAATCAACGTGCCTCGCCTTCGGTCGACCGACTCTAAAGCCAATGGAGACGGGGTTCTCGTCGGGATCCTCGATACCGGGATCGACGCCAAACACCCAGATCTTGAAGGTAAAACCGTCGGGTTCCGTGATTTCGTCGGAAACAAAAATGCGCCTTACGACGATAACGGACACGGCACGCACGTCGCCGGAACGATTGCCGGCGGGAAGAACTCCGGGAAATCCATCGGTGTCGCGCCAGGCGCGAAGGTCCTGATCGGAAAAGTTTTTACGGGCGGCGGATCCGGCACGCTCGACGGCATCCTCAAAGGAATGCAGTGGATGGCCGATCCCGACGGCGATCCTAAAACCGCAGACGAACCGTCGTTGGTCAGCAACTCGTGGGGCGGCGGCTCCCCGGATGCAAGCATGGATCCCGCTGACGACGTCCTATGCCAAGCGGTTTCTAGCTGGGTGGATTTGGGAATTTTCCCAGTCTTCGCGGCCGGCAATTCAGGTCCGGGAAAATCCTCCATCGGGATCCCCGGTGCGTGTCCCGATGCTTATGCCATCGGCGCTACTGACGAGAGCGATGCACTTGCATCCTTCAGCTCCCGCGGACCCGCCGTTTGGAAAACGGGTGGCGTGACCAAACCAAACGTCTCCGCCCCCGGTGTCGCGGTGATTTCTTCGGTCCCGGGCGGCGGCTACAAATCGCTTTCGGGTACCTCAATGGCGACGCCGCATGTGGCCGGCTTGATGGCACTGATTTATCAGGCGATGCCAACCCTCACCATCGGCGACGCCGCGGATCTCGTTGGACGTACGACGAAAGATCTCGGCAAAGGCGGCAATGACGACGAGTTCGGAATGGGGCGCATCGATGCGTTCAACGCCGTCAGCGCGACCCGCTCTTTCCGTCGCCGCCAATAATCATCTCGTTCCGGAAAGCCGCGGGGACATGCTCTGTCTCCGCGGCTTTTTTTATTCCGCACGAGACGGAATGGCATCGACTCCCTCGATCGCAAGCTCGTTCCATCGGCCCTCAAATTGTTCGCGCGACCGCGCCAGCACGGCCGCCTCGGTCGAACTTACGCCATCGTAACGCAGCTCCGGAACGACGGACGCGATCCCCACTAAAGCGCGACCGTAGGCGGTCGTGCCGGGTTGACGTGCCCATCCCTCGATCAGAGTATCGGTGACTTCGCGAAGCTCGTCGCTGGACGCCGGCCCGGCTCCATAGAGAAGTTGTGCGATGGCGACACCCCATTCGTCGAAAAAGGGCGCGATCGGGACGACTAATTCCGGAAAGCGACGGAGCGAACGCGGTTTTCTCAATGCGAAATGGCGATGGTTCTCCAGCGCCATCGACGAACCGTCGATCTTTTCTTTATAAAGTTCTCCTGCGACCCAAAGCCGTCCCTCGAAACGAAGGCGGCGTTCGGAATCAAACGGAGAGCCGCCAAGTTTATAAAATTTCATCCTCAATGGGTCGAAAGGCGGTAGTTCCCACATATCCATAACGCGGTCCAAATCGCCCAGATTATGGGCGATGATTGCCGACGCCTTCAAGCATCCGATTCCGTCGTGAGCACGCCACAACGACCCGAAAATTTCTGAATGCCGAACCACTTCGTCCCCAATCGCAAGCGAGAGCTTTTGCCGAAGCTCTACGGCTGCGGGATTGGCGTAGCGAGCGAGAGCGGCATAAGCCGCGCAAGCAACCGTGAACCACTCGCCCAAATGTCCGCTGAGCTTTTCACTCTCCCATTCGGACCCCACCGCTCCCTTTATGGAGCGGCTGGAAACTTCGCTAAACTCCCATTCGTGACTCTCAAGCACGAGGGAGGCCATTGCTATCGCCACGGGAAGCGGCAATCGTTTTGGCCAAAGCTTCAAACGAATCTGATTGTCAACATCGGTCGGCACGGGGGTGCCGCAAGTGAGGTAATGGGCCGAAAGACAGAGCCGAAAGTATTCGAAATGATCGAGCTCCGATTCCGTTTCCGAACGCGCAGGTCGTCCCGAAAACTCCCGCACCCAACCGGCGGGTGGAAACGCTTCGGCGAGACGGTTTCCAACCCCATCTTCGAAGAGGTACGGCATCGTACTCCGGACTTGGGACAATAGAAGTTCCGGGGCGATGCCGCGGGGAAAAGTTTTCATCCCCTACCCTATAACACGGGGTGGACCTTCCGCGAGAGGCTCAATCTCTGGTTTCGCGTGCCTAGCGCGGATCATGCCAATTTCTTCGCCGCATTTTGCCCGAATTCCGCGGTACGCGTTTTGCGATAGTTTTTGGAATGGCAAGCCCGGGGCCCAAAGTTTTTATAGGCATTGCAGGTTGGAGTATCGCCTCTCCCCTCGCGCCTTTTTTTGAGCGCAAAGGAAGTCACCTCGAACGCTACGCCCAGCGATTTAACGCCGTTGAAATCAACTCGAGCTTTTATCGGCATCACCGCTCCAAGACATACGCCAAATGGGCGGCCTCCGTGCCGGAAGGATTCCGCTTTTCGGTAAAACTCGCCCGCATCTTCACCCACGAACGAAAACTCAATTTAGACTCCGAAGGCGAAATGGAATTGCGCGAAACTTTAGCGGGCATCGAGGCGCTCGGCGCCAAGCTTGGACCGCTGCTCGTCCAGCTTCCGCCGAGCTTGGAATTCGAGGAGACGACCGCACAGCGATTTTTTAACGTACTGGCTTCGGCTTTTACCGGCGTCGTAGTCGCCGAGCCTCGCCATCGTTCGTGGCGAACGGAAGCAGCCCTCGCGCTTCTAAACCGGGCCGGGCTCACGCTAGTTTTCTCAGATCCTTCGCCGATCTACCGTTGGGAGGAGTACCTGCAGCTACAACCTTCAATCCATGCCTACTCGCGACTACATGGAACTCCGGTGATCTACCGAAGCGAATACGGCTCGGAGCGAATTGAAGCCCTGGCCGGAGATTTGCTTAAATTTACCGCATCGGCACATTCCGAAGTCTGGTGTATTTTCGATAACACCGCTCTGGGGCATGCCATCCCCGACGCGTTAAAAATGCAAGCGGCTCTCTCAAAAGCGGCCAACGTCGCGCATCCCACTACTCGCCGAGTTGTCGCCAACGAGCTCACGAACTTGCTTTAAGAGGGCCCCATTTTGGGAAGCCACACTCGATGAGGCATCGAACTTGCTTTGATGTCTAAGTGTTTCGCAAAGGATCGATCCGTTTCATGACGAAACGTCTCATACGAAAGGACCTTCTCCATGTTAGCCCTTACTTATCAACGGCCCGGCAAAGTCAAAATGCTTCAAAAGCCCATGCCCTCGATTGAACATCCCAACGACGCCATCCTTCGGGTTACGCGAGCGGCGATTTGCGGCTCGGATGTCCACATTTTTCACGGCATGTTGCCGGACACGCGTGTCGGTTGCACCTTCGGCCACGAATTCACCGGCATCGTCGAGGAAATCGGCCCTTCGGTGCGAAACCTGAAAGTAGGCGATCGGGTTCTCGTTCCATTCAATATTTCCTGCGGATCGTGCTTCTTCTGCAAAAAGGGACTTTATGGCAACTGTCACTCCACCAATCCAAACTCGACCGTCGGGACGGGAATCTACGGCTATTCTCACACGACCGGAGGTTACGACGGCGGCCAAGCGGAATACGTGCGCGTCCCCTTTTCGGATGTCGGGCCTCTGCTGATCCCCGACGGCATGGACGAAGAAGACGCACTCTTGCTCACCGACGTCGCCCCGACCGGCTATCAAGCGGCGGAAATGGCCGATATCAAAGAGGGCCAAACGGTCGTGGTTTTCGGCGCCGGCCCCATCGGTTTGATGGCCGCGCGTTGCGCTTGGCTTTTCGGTGCGGGTCGAGTGATCGTGGTCGACCATCTCGACTACCGCCTTGAGTTCGCTAAAAAATTCGCGTTCGCCGAGACGGTGAACTTTATGGAGCATGACGATATCGTAGTCCATCTCAAGCGGATCACGGATTGGCTAGGCGCCGATGCTTGCATCGACGCCGTTGGCTGCGAGGCTAAAGGGGATCTCCTCAATACCGTGACCGGAAAACTGATGCTTCAAGCGGGATCTCCGACCGCAATGGATTGGGCGATCAACTCGGTACGTAAAAACGGCGTCGTCTCGATCGTCGGTGTTTACGGCCCTCCCTACAATACGGTTCCGATGGGAAGCGCGATGAATAAAGGAATTACGATTCGCACTAATCAGGCGAACGTGAAGCGTTACCTTCCGAGACTGTGCGAACACGTGCTGGCCGGAACTCTCAGTCCGAAGGATATGATCACCCACCGCCTCCCGCTCGAGGAAACACCGGAAGGTTACCACCTCTTTTCCAAGCACCTCGATGGATGCATTAAAACCGTGATCGTTCCACCGAAGGCCGAAAAAAGTACGCGTCCGGCCACGAAACGCGATGAGAATCTCCATCTCCATTAATCGATTTCTTACGAACCGGAAGGACAGAATCATGAATACAACGGTCAATCCCGCAGTCGATGCAATCGTGATCACCCAGCCCCAGCACGCGCGACGGCGCGATAAACCCAAAGTGAGCGCGCGAGTAAGGCGTATCCCTGGGTGGGGCGCAGATTTGCCGCGCGAAAAAAGGCCCGGCGTTCCTCGAGAAGCGGATCTATCGCCCGCGGACAACGGCGCCCATTGGGATCAGCCTGAGCAACAGATCTCGGACGTGAAAATCTTCCATAGCGTCGAACGTCCGGGAGTCACGCCCGTTTTCGGTACGACTCTTCCTCCGCGCGCGCTGAGCGGCCGTATCCGATCGCAGGCCTACCGTCTTGGCGAAGGCCAACGTCGCCGCTGGTTGATGCTCCTCGCGGCCGATCGCGTGGACGTGGTCGAGTCGGCGATTTTGGGATTGATCTTCGAGCCCCGCTACTACGCGCACCAATCTCGTAAGATCCGTCCTGCCGTCGTCGCGTTGGGGGCGGTCGGACTGCTTGGGGCGACTCTCTATTGGATGAGGCGGATTGAAGCATGGCAATCCGAGCGTGCATGAGATCGCCGACGCGCTTGGCGACCCTCGAACTCTGCATGAGAAAGTAATTTTAAAAAAAAGAAGCCGCCGCTCACTAAGAGCGGCGGCTTCTTTTTTTATACGTGTGCACGATCATCGAACCGCTCAGCGGAAGAAATCAGTGTCGCGTCTCGGCCTTATCTAAATGTGGGTCCAAGGAGGCATCTTTCAATTTCTTTTCGGAAGTGGAAATCGGCGGTTCCTTAATGGGGTGGCGAGAGCTTTCCTGCGCTCGCTCCACGGCCGCGCCATCGGAAGTCTGTTCTCCTCCGAGAGGCTTCGTCTTGTTGGCGCTCATCGGAGCTTTTTTCGCCGGATGTTCGGCATGCCCTGTATTGGACGTTTTGATATTCGATTTTTTTTGATCCATTTCGTGTGCTTGAGATTTTGCCATAAAGTTCACCTTTCTTGAGGACGCTCGGCAAAGACCGGGCGCGATTGACGAATGCAGGAATAAACCCTGCAACTCGCGTGCGCCCTCTCGTGGCGCTCTTTGCCCTATTTTCCCTTAATTTTTTGGGGAATTTCTACGGTACTGCCGTACCTTCTCTCGCACGGTAAGATCGTTTAACTCGATCACGGGCTCCCCGTTTAACTCGCCCCACCGAATCGGGATATCGATCTTCATCCTTCGGTAGCCCTCGTCAAAGTCTTTATGGCTTGCAGGATAGCCCGCCTTCGGAAGCCCTTTCCTTAGCGTATCGCCGTCGCCCGCGTGCGCGATCACGCGCCACTTCCCGAATGGTGTTTTATAGGCCTGGGGACGGCCAATTCCCCAGATCAAGTTTGCATATTCGGTCAGGTCTTCGAAGTGGTCGAGAAAATCCATCTCGCCTTTTCGAAGCTCGGTCACGGGACGGTAAGGTCCGACCCGACCTTCTTCGACTAAGCGATATCCGATATAGGTACCGTATCGCCCGGGCTTATCGCCGTTTTCAAGAATTCCTCCCCATGTGTACTCGCCGGCACTGTAAGTCCCAAGATAAACACGTTTACCACTGGGAAGTGTGACCTCTCCTGCCACCGGGTTGAATCCTTCAACGAGAGAAATGGTGATTGGACGAGTCGGATTTTTTTCGACGGTAACCGTCCCGTCCATATTCACAGTACGGACCTCGAGAACCTTCGCCCCGGCGATGGAGTGACCCCGCCTCGCCGACTTCGCGACCGACCCCGGGCGTCCGGGCAATTCTTCGCTCATAAAAACGATGCCTGCGTCAGCGGGTTTTCCATTGGAAAGCAAGGTTCCGGGCGCGACTTTTTTTGAGGGATCGCGCGGATCCATTCGGTATCCGATCGCCCGTGTCTTGGAAGGAATCTTTTCGATTCGGCCCCCGGGCCACTCGACGTGGACTTCTTCCACGACCATATCGAAAATCCGAATCACATAGCCGTCGTCGTCCTTCCACATCCGCCGGGTATCTTTCGGATCCGGAATAAAGTTTTCTCCGTATCCGTGTGCATGCTTCAAGAGATTTTGCGTCGCCCCGTCGCTCCGACGCACGGCTTGGTAGCTGATCCAGTCGCCAGTGGCATCCGGCTCCATCCCCAAGATACTGCCTTGATCGATCACATAAAGTTTTCCGTTTTCGAACTTCTCGACTTTGAAAACATGGCGGGTTCGTGCGTAATTATGTCGGGAAATTTTGGGCAAGTCCCCGGCGTCGGCATTGGCACCGCGCAGTTTCCGCGGAAGTTCCATCGCCCCCTGCGTGATCACGAGTTCGTCGCGTCCGTCTATATCGGTTTGAATCTCGAATCTCCCGTCCCATCCCCACGAACTATCCGGAGCGGCATATTCCCCGCTTTGGGCGACGATTCGGCCGTCGGGAAGGCGATGCTGGTAGACAAACTCGAACGTTTCCGCTGCCCCCTGCCCCCCCAAGTGGGCATCCTCAAACGAATCGTAACGATAAAAATACTTACCCGAGTTCGAAGAGTACACGCCGGCAGGCATCCCAGCGGGAAGCAAAGGATCGTTTTTAGAAAATTTGAAATAATCAGACGGATCGGCGGACTCCTGTTTACCGCCCATCTGGCCTGCACGCCGCTCAAGATTCGAAAGAAAGACAATCTCGTCGGGCGCGGCGCCGTTCTTCAATAATATTTTTCGTCTCCGCCACTCGCTCTTGGTTAAAAGTCGGTCGAGCTGCTGCGGGTCCTTTTGGGGCGCAGCAAGAAGCGGGCAGTAGACTCCCGAAAGTTTCGGAGGCGCAGAATACGCGCCGGAAGACAAACCAAGACAAACGGAGAGAAAAAACCAACGAGAACCTCGCACGAAGCGAAGAATTTGGGCGGACGCGCGCATCCTCTCGATTCTCGCACCGCCTCAAAAGCTAGGAAATGGCTGAATTTTGACGCCCGAGTCGCTTAGATTCCAAGATGTTGGCGATACTTCTCAAAACACCGAGCTCCGGCGGCAAGCCTCATGAGCGCGCCTTCGGCCACGGCGCGAGCGCACGCCGGGCGCTCCGCAATCAGCGGTAACAATGCTTCTCGGTTCCATGCAATCGAATGCTGGATGTCGAGGGTCGAATGGAGAAGGTAATACCGCTGGCCCACTGGGCTCACTCCGAGTCTCTTCAACCCGTGATAGACAGCGCGAGCGCGATCCGGGGCGGTCAACTCGACGACTCCTAAACATCCCAGCGAATGAAAGGCATAACCACGATTCGCAGCGAGTCCAACCATGAGGTTACCCAAAGCTTGGGCTTCGGGGAGAACCAATGCCACGTCGGTCGACGGAAGGCCGAGCTCCGTGGCTAAGGCCGACAATAGAGGACCATGCATTCCC
>CAZAKW010000101.1:0-8896 GCA_964485835.1 uncultured Bacteriovoracaceae bacterium | reverse complement strand
GCCTCTGATGATCATCGCCGAAGACATCGAAGGCGAAGCGCTTGCTACCCTCGTCGTCAACAAACTTCGCGGAACGATCCAAGTCGCTGCGGTGAAAGCTCCGGGCTTCGGCGATCGCCGTAAAGAGATGATGGAAGACATCGCCACCCTCACCGGCGGCAAAGTGATCTCCGAAGACATGGGCCACAAACTCGAGATGGCTCGCTTGGAAGACCTCGGTCAGGCCAAGAAAGTCACGATCGACAAGGACAACACCACGATCGTCGATGGCGCTGGCAAAAAAGGCGATGTCGAAGCTCGCGTGAAGCAGATCCGCGCTCAAGTCGAAGAAACCTCTTCGGACTACGACCGCGAGAAGCTTCAAGAGCGTCTTGCGAAATTGGTCGGCGGCGTGGCCGTGATCAACGTCGGCGCAGCGACCGAAGTCGAAATGAAAGAGAAGAAAGCTCGCGTGGAAGATGCTCTCAATGCAACTCGCGCAGCCGTTGAAGAAGGCATCGTCCCTGGCGGCGGTACCGCGCTTCTCCGGGCTTCGAAAGTGCTGGAGACTCTGAAAGGTGCAAACCCAGAAGAGCAAGCCGGAATCAACATCATCGCTCGTTCGGTCCAAGAGCCGCTTCGTCAGATCGCCGGAAACGCCGGCCACGAAGGCTCGATCGTGATCGATAAAGTGATGTCGAACCCAAGCGCTGCATTCGGTTTCAACGCCCTTACCGAGAAGTACGAAGATCTTCTCGCGGCCGGCGTGATCGATCCTGCGAAAGTCGCTCGTTGCGCACTCCAAAACGCAGCTTCGGTCGCGGCTTTGATGCTCACGACCGAAACGATGATTGCCGAGAAGCCTAAAAAAGACGGCGGAGCCTCCATGCCAATGGGCGGCGGCCACGGCGGCGGCATGGGCGACTTCGGAATGTAATTCCGGTAGGAGTCGGCTTTGATCGACTCCGGCGAAAGAATGAACGAAGCCCGGTTCGGATTTTCCGAACCGGGCTTTTTCACAGGTTATAACCCTTCTTCTTAACGAGCGAGTTTATGAGCAAACCCAAGCACGATCCGAAGGACGATCACTGGCAAAAATGCATCTCGAATACGGGTACCGTGCGCGGAGTGGCAGTCCACTGTTCGACGCTGGTGCGCGACCTTTGCCGAAGTCACGGCTTGGTCGGCGAGTCGGCCCGTTCGCTGGGCGAAGCGATCGTCGCGGGATATTTGTTGGCCTCTTACGCGAAAGAGGGCGAGCGGATGAACTTGAATATCAAGGGAAACGGATGGGCGAAGCAGGCTCTGGTCGACGCTTATCCGGACGGAACCTGTCGCGGTTACGTCGTTCCGAATGAGGGTCTCGGAACCCCGGTTGTCGATCTCACTGGCGAGGGCCCGTGGGGACAGGGATTGTTATCCGTGCTTCGGAAGCGCGAAATGGACGCTAGGAGCGAACCCTACGTAGGGACGGTGCCATTGCTCACGGGGCATTTAGCGAAAGACCTGACGTTTTATCTTCTCCAGAGCGAGCAAATCCCCTCGGCCGTAGGAATCGCGATCAATCTGGACGAGGGCGGCGAAGTGGCTACGGCGGGGGGATTTCTCGTTCAAACCCTTCCGGGAGCCACCGACGCCGAGATTGCGGAAATTGAAGACCACGTAACGCATATGTCGGATTTCGCCGCCGAACTTTCCGCGGGGATCGATACGGTTACGCTTCTCTCTCGCATCTTTCAGGAGCGGCCTTTTCTCCTCTTGGAAAAGAAAGAACTTCGGTTCAACTGTACGTGTAGTTGGGAGCGCGTGCGCCGCGCCCTTACCTTAATCGGAGTGGGCGAACTTCAAGCGATGATCGACGAAGTCGGCGAAGCGGTAGTGAAGTGCGATTTTTGTACGAAGGAATATCGCGCCGACGGCGACGAGCTTCGCAAGATGATCGAGGAGTCGAAGGGTTAAATCGACGCAGGCGCGACGACGGTCGAAACGGCGCCGGACCCGGGGGCTTAGTGGAATCTAGCCAAAACGCACTTCCGGCGCCGGAGTCGCGGTTGTTATTTTGAACCGGTTTTTCCCGATTAGAACGTATACCCAACGTGCGCCATGAAGGTCAGATAATTACTCGCGATTTGGACGGGTCCGATCGACGTTTCTTTGTTCGAGCCGAAAAGCTGGTGATACGTCATCGCGGCACCAAAGAACGTCTCTTTGGTGAGTTCAAGGTCTGCGCCGCCGCCCATATGCACCCCGAACATCGTTCCCGAAAGCGAGTTCGTGCGATTTAACTCACGGCTCGTTCGGTAAAAGCCAAGACCCCCGTTCACATACGGAATAATCCGGTCGTAACGCGCGAGATTCAATCGTGGGCCTGTTAAGAGATGGAGCTTCGAATACTGCCCGTTCGAGTGGCTCGAGTAACCCAGGGCCGATGTGAAAGCGAGCAGGCGGCTTACGCCGTAGGTGTAAGTTCCTTGCATCCCGATCGAATCAGAATAGTCGCTTCCCATCAGAAAGTTTTGGCCAATGTTCAGCGAGACATTGTTTGAGTCCGGCGCAAAGGGCCGCGCCTCGCGAGACTCTTTTTTCGGGCGTCGTGCGCTCGTGTAACCGCGGTATGGATCTTTCGCAGGCGCGGCGGAATCGCCGTAGTAATAGGGAGAAGAGGAGCGCCAAGAAGAGTCGTCGCTCCAGGAGGAGTCGGCGGAGGCGGTACTCACACCGAAGAGGCCGGTTGAAATCGTCAGGACGGCCGAGAGAAAGTGGAAACGCTTCATGCGCAAGAAACCTCCGTGTCGATATCAGTGCTCCCTGTGGGAGCCGGACAGCCTCCATCATGGAGACCTTTAAAGTTTACGGGCTATTTTCATCTGCTGCAAGCAGTCAAGATTCTATCAGGCGCGAATCTTTGAGGCGCGAGGGGAGGGGGCCAAAAAAGCAAAACCCCGACGCCTCGAGACACGAGAGGTCGGGGTTGAACTTTTTATGAGCGAGAATCGCTAATCAGCAGGCTGATTAGTTATTCATAGCTGGAGCGGCCATTGCGGCTGGGCTCGAGACTACTGGAGCTGGTGCGGCGACATTGAATTTCGCGAATTCAGCGCCAAGCTTCGCTTGGATGAAGCCCGAGAAAGAGCCATCGCCGTGGCGAATGATTTCTTTCAGGAGTTCGGTCGAAGGTTGGGTTTTAGCCTTTTTCTCAGATTCATAAAGAAGCTGGGTCAAGGTCGATGCGGTGATGTCGTTTTTCGTCTTGTTGTCGATGACACGGAGGTCTTCGCCAGCTTTGATCATCTTCGCAATTTCATCGAGAGTCACGTAACTGGACTCGTGGGTGTCGTAGAGCTTGCGATTCTGATAACGCTTAATGATTTTCACTTCTTTCATGATTCCCCCTAGTCGAACCACTTTTTCAAAACTTACTAGCTTCCTGCTTTCGCGCTTACGCCGAAAGCCCCCTGGAAGCCGACTACTTTATTTAAAACATTTGCCCGGGTTTCGCCGGAGTGAGCTTTTAACCCTTAGCACAAGCATGATGCTATGCGCCGACATGAGGTGTCAAGGCTTACTAACCGCCGAAGTAACAAGCTTCATTTTCTGTGTCAACGCTTGAACTTAATAAATTAAGAACAAGAATTGCTTTGAAATTCATTTCTTAGACGGGGCAGCGAGTATTCATCATAAACTCGCGTTAAACGCAAGTGGTCTAAAATTTTCGTCAAAAACGTAACGATTCCAGCGCCTTTGACGCAGAAACCTCCGTCTATATTTCAGTTTCGCATCGAATCTGTCGATCGGTTCCCTAGGGAAGGATCGATTCTTCATGCGCCTGAATTACCAAAAAGTTTTACTAGCAATTTCAATGGCTTCCGCTGCCTCCGGGTGTGCCCACACTCGAAACCCCGAGGGAACCCGAAAGCCGGCAAGCCTTCCGGTGACTGGCCCAAGGACGCTTCCCACGAGCGACCAGGTGGCGGCTACCGCCGGATACCACTTCACCATGGCTCAAGCGTACTCGGCGGAGGGTAACCCTGACCGTGCGATCGAAGAATACAAACTAACGTTGATGTACGACCCGAAGGCCGCGGTGGTTTACGCTCGCCTCGCTACGGAATACATCAAAAAAGGGATGCTCTCGGCGGCGATGGAGACGTGCAAAGAGGCGATCACTCTCGACCCTAAAGCGAACGATGCGCGGATGATCCTGGCGAATCTCTACACCAATACACGCCAAGGTCCAGAAGCCATCACCCATTTCGACGCCGTCCTCGAAAGCGATCCGAGCCATGAAGAGGCGGCGGTCTATAAGGCCCAGGCCCAGCTTGATTTGGGGCACCACCGCGAAGCGATCGCTACAATGCAAAAGTTCGTGAAGTCCAATCCCGACTCCGCTTTGGGTTGGTACTATTTGGGCCGCACTTACCATAAATCGGACCGGCAAACGGAAGCTGAGAAGGCGTATCGCAAGGCCGTCGACGTAAAGCCGTCGTTTACCCAAGCGATGCTTTCGTTGGGATTCATGTTCGAAGAGCAGAAGAAAAACGACCGGGCGATCCAGATTTATAAAGAAGTTTATGACGATTCCCAGGATCTGAACGCCGCCAACCGCATTGCGACGATTTACCTGAAGAACGAAAAATACGCCGATGCGATTCCTTATTTGGAGGCGGTTGAGGCAATGGATCCAAGCGACATGAACACCCAAGTAAAGCTTGGGCTCGTGTACATGGAAACCAAGAGTTACGAAAAAGCGATCGCCGTCTTCAATCGGTTGATCGTGAAGAATCCGGATTCCGACCGCATTCGCTTCTATCTGGGTTCGCTCTACGAAGAGATGAAACGCGAGGACGAAGCCATCGCCCAGTACCGCAAGGTGCCGAGCACTTCGAAACTTTTTACCGACTCGGTCCTGCATTCCGCGAATCTGCTGAAGAGTCAGGGAAAAACGGCGGAGTCCAAGCTCGAGATCAATACGGCGATCTCCAAGCAGCCGGAGATCCCGAACTTTTACATCTTCCTCGCCAGCATGGAAGAGGAAGCCGACGATCTTCCCGCCTCCATCAACGCTTTGGAACGCGCTTACGCGCGCTTTCCGGAAGAAGAACGCGTCCTTTATTATCTCGGCTCGCTTTACGACCGGGTCGGAGAAACCGAAAAAGGTCTTGCGAAAATGGAGCAGCTTCTTTTCGTCAATCCTAAGAATGTCGATGCGCTCAATTACCTGGGTTACACCTGGACGTTGCTCGGTCGCAAGCTTGATACCGCCCAAGAGTATCTCCAGACTGCGATGAAACTGCGGCCGAACAACGCGTTCATTACCGATAGTTGGGGATGGCATCTCTTTGTGCGAGGCAAATTCAACGAGGCCATCAAGGTGCTTGAAAAAGCGGTAGCGCTTAAAGGCGACGAGGCTACCATCCTCGAACATTTAGGCGATGCTTACGCGCGGGCTAATCTTCAAGAGAAAGCTTTCGCGACTTTCGAAAAAGCGGTTTTGGTGGCGAAAGACGCCAAAGAAAAAGAAAAAATCGCCGCGAAACTCGCGGGTGTGAAGTCGACTCTCGTGAAAAACGGTCGGATCAAGTCGGAGCAGACGGCGTCTCGAGCGCCGGCCGCGGTGAACGCTTCGCCTTCGCCGACGGCGGATTAACCGCAAGATCCTTTTCTAATGATTCGAAATCGGGCACCGTTGTGAAATGCACGGTGCCCGATTTTGTTTCCATCCTGGTGTGAGCGTCGCGCTGGTCGCTTTTTTGACGGGATGTAGCTCGGCGCCAAAGCCTAGCGAGTATACGGCACGCGAATTGGCGGCCGCGGCTTGCTCGAAGATGGCGCCGCGAACGGTCGTCGGATCGATTTGGACGAAGATGAAATCGACCGAGATGAGCGGGCAATTTCCGGCCACCGTGCGGGTGGACTATCCGCAGCGTCTTGCCGTGGAAGTCACCAATTTGATCGGCTCGCCCCAAGCATGGTTGAAGATGGAGCAGGGCCGGGTCGAACTTCGTTATTCGGAAGCCAACGCGAAAGAGTATGGCAAACCGCCCACCCTGCAATCGACTTTGGGTGGGTTGCCCTTGGAGTACGCGCCACGACTTTTCGCCGGCGGAGTTCCGTGCCCTCCAAACCTCTCCCATTTTCAGACCCACGCTCGAGCACGAGTGGACGGGGAGCTCGAATTGGACTCCTTGGATCGTCGTACGGGTGTTCGCACGGTGTTTCGATACCGATTCGATCGCTACCAAGGAAAGCCTTGGGTAAAAGAGATTGAAATCGAGGCGCATGCCAAAAAAGTGACGATCCAACGAAGTGATCCCAGTGGTGAGGACGGGGCGCCTCGAAGATGGAGCGCGTCATCTGATCGTGGAGAAATCCAAGTTCGCTGGAAAGATCGCAGCATATTGTAAACAAGGGCTAGCCCGAATTGACGGGAGCACCCTGATCTTGGTAGCTATGCATCATCAGGGCTTAAGGAATGGAGCATCCGTAATCTTATGAAGAATCGTAAAAGTCCTCTGGTGATCACTGCGGCTGCAGTGATCGCTGCGCTCGTCAGCGTGAGTGGTTGCACGAAATCCAATCAGCTCGATCCGACCAACACCTATTACACTTCTTCCACCGCAAAAATTAAGGGACTGGATCCGGCTTTCGCTGACGACCTTTACTCCGGGCTTGAAGTGACCCGGATCCACGAGGGGTTGCTGCAGTACCACTATCTCAAGCGTCCTTACACTTTGGAGCCCGCGCTTGCCGAAGCGATGCCTACGATTTCGAAAGACGGAAAGAAATACACTTTCAAGATCAAAAAAGGAGTCGTGTTCCAAGACGACCGCGCTTTCAAGGCGACCGAAGGCAAGGGCCGTGAACTCGTCGCGGACGATTTTATTTATTCGTTTAAGCGATTAGCCGATCCGAAGCTCAATTCGCCGAACTGGTGGCTTTTCGACGGGAAGATCGAAGGACTGAATGCCTGGCGCGACGCTGCGAAAAAAGCAGGAAAAACTGATTACGCGATCGCCGTCCCCGGTTTGAAAGCGATCGACTCCCACACATTGGAGATCCAACTCGCAACCCGCTCTTACCAATTCATCTATGCTCTAGCGATGCCGTCGACCACGGTGGTGGCTCGGGAAGTCGTGGAAGAATACGGTCAGGAGTTCTTGAACCATCCCGTCGGGACCGGTCCGTTTAAACTTGCGGAATACAACCCAAGTTCGCGCATCGTCTACGTTCGAAATCCGACGTACCGCAAGGAAGTTTACCCGTCCGAAGGCGTCGCGGGAGACGAAGCGGCCGGTCTTCTGGCCGACGCGGGAAAAACGCTACCCTTGGTCGACAAAGTCGTCATGACGGTCCACGCCGAGTCCCAACCCCAGTGGCTGAACTTCATGCAAGGCCAGCTGGACGCGGCTCCGATTCCGAAGGACAGCTTCGCTCAAGCGATCAGCGCTTCGAAAGACCTGACTCCGGAGATGAAGGCGAAGGGGATCGTTCTTTTCAAGGAGCCGTCCCTCGACTTGACGTTCACAAGCTTCAATATGACTGACGGCCTGGTCGGGAAAAACAAATTTCTCCGGCAAGCTTTATCCACCGCCGTGAATTACTCAGAAATTATCGAGCTGTTTTACAACGGGCGCGCGGTGTCGGCCCAAGGGCCGATTCCTCCCGGATTGGATGGCTACGACGAATCCTTTCAAAATCCCTATAAGCAGTTCAACCTAGAAAAGGCCAAGGCTTTGCTCAAGCAAGCGGGATTCCCCGAAGGAAAGGGACTTCCTCCGATTGAGTATCTTTCGCTGGCCGATTCGACGGCTCGCCAGATGACGGAATACTATCAAAAGTCCTTCGCGGCCATCGGAGTCCAACTCAAGGTTTCGACGTTTAGCTGGCCCGAATTTCAGCAGTCGGTGAAGAATAAAAAAGGTCAGGTTTATTCTTTCGCGTGGAGCGCGGATTATCCGGACGCCGAGAACTTTCTCCAGCTTTTTTACTCGAAGAACTCATCTCCAGGCCCGAACAATTCCAATTACTCAAATCCGGAATTCGACAAGCTTTACGAGAAGTCGCTCACCTTGAGCGAGTCTCCGGCCCGTACCGCGCTTTACAAAAAAATGGCCGCGATCGTCGTCGATGAAGTTCCCTCGTTACTCGGAGTCCACCGAGTGACGTACGGTCTCACCCATCCCTGGCTTAAAAATTACAAACCGCACGAATTCAATCATGGGATGTCGAAGTACTACCGGATTGAAACCAGTCTCCGTAAATAAATCGAAGATCGGCGGGGCGATTTAGCTCCGCCGATTTCCAGTTTTCGAAGGAGGGAGTTGCGATGCTCACTTTTCTAGTTCGTCGGATTGTCGGGGCCATCCCGATCGTGTTCGGAGTCGCCCTGGTGGTGTTCGTTCTTTTCAATGTCGTGGGGGGGGATCCGGCCCTGATGATGGTCGGTAAGCACGCCACCGCCCAGCAGCTGGCCGATATTCGCCGCGAGTACGGATTGGACCAACCGCTGCACATCCAATTCCTCGCTTATCTGCGGGATATCATCACTTTTGATTTCGGTCGAAGCTATGCGACGCGACAGAAAATTTCCGAAATGATTTTGAATGGCATGGGGCCCTCGCTCTCGCTGACACTGCCGGCTTTTTTCATAACAACCGTCATCTCTGTCATCCTCGGACTTTTCGTCGCTTATTTTCGCGGAAAAATCATCGACCGAGTCGCGGTCATTCTCTGCGTAATCGGAATGAGCGTTCCGGTGTTGGGCTATATTCTCTTCGGCCAATATTATCTTGCCTACGAGATGCGGCTCTTTCCGATCTCGGGTTACGACTATTCACTCGCTGGACGCTTTCAGTATCTCGCCCTTCCGATCCTGCTCTGGCTTTTGCTGTCGATCGGTTACGACGTTCGGTTTTAC
>CAZAKW010000100.1:0-8997 GCA_964485835.1 uncultured Bacteriovoracaceae bacterium | reverse complement strand
ATACACACCAGCTTTACACAAGACAAGGACCCATAATGGGAGCCCACGAAGACACCCTGAGCGCTTCGGTGAACGCGAGTTTTGCCTCGTCGATTCTCTTTTCCTGCAGACAAAGCATACCCAGATTCGCCGCTACGGCATCCGAAAGGGAATTAAGTTCGAGGGCCTTGCGGTAATGGCGTTCGGCTTTTCCGACGACTCGAGCTCGAAGCCATGCATTACCGGTGGCTTGGTGGAGATCGTAGCGGTGTTTCGGCGTCAGATCCTTCAGAAGAAGCGCTCTTTCGAGAATCTCGGCCGCTTGCTGGTCTTTTTGCGTACGGATCAAAAGCGAAGCGTATCGGCGATACGATTCGATGGAAGGCGCGTAAAGAATCGAATCGTCGTAGGTGCGGAGAGCTTCCTCGAGCCGTCCTTCCGCCTCCAGGCATCGCGCGACGCCGAGCAGACCTTCGGCCGTCCGCTCGCCCGATTTTGTCAAAGCACCATAGATCTTCCGCGCTTCCGTGTACTCACCGGCTTGGAACAAAAGACGCGCGTTCGTAACGAGAAATTCCACGTTGAGCTTGCCGTTTGGCAGATAGATTCCGTCGGCGGGAAGAGCGACGTTTTCCGCCGCGGCCGCGCGTTGTTTACGGACTTGTAGAATATAGGTGCGCGCCTCGTCTTCGTCGTTTTCGCTCTCGAAATCCACCAAGACTTCCTGAATTGTCCGAAATCGGATCATCCGATCGGATCCCTGGGGTACGGCGACCCAGTCGAGATCCAGGCCCTGGCGGTTCAACCGCGGAAGGAGTTCATCGGCCACAAGCGCCGCGACAAAATCATTCGGAGCGGATTGGCTCTCCTCACTCATAAAGTTTGGTCCATTTCTTCGCCGGTCGCGACGGTGCCGCTTTTGAATTTCGAGAGGTAGTCCCGGCTTTTGCGGTTCTCTTGGAGCAGGCGCGTGATTTGGGTTTGGGCCTCACGAATCCGGGAGAACACCGTATCGTCCGCATTAAAAACTTGGCGGATGAGAACTTCGTTGCGGTCCAGTTCTGACTTCACGTCGGCCATGAATCCGGGGGTCTTCGCCTTCGCGGGAAGCTCGGCGATCAGGGAATTGATTTTTCGGTCGTGAAACTCCATCAGTTTGATAATCGTACCGCGCTCGTTTTCGTACACGCCGAGCGGCGCCCGAGCGGAGTCCGCCTCGACGATGAGATTCTCGAGTGGGTGGGCGAGAAACGCACGGGTAGCTTCCATCAAACGTTCCAACGACCGATTTTTGCTTTTTAAAAGTCCGAGAATTTCTTCGACGCGAGTTTCGCCTGAACGCTCCAGGATGGTTTCGATGAATTTTTCGGATCTCATTTCCGCGTCCCGCCTTCTTTTTGAAATTGCACGACGGCACCCTTCCATCCTTCGAGGAGCGTTTCGAGATTCTTTTGTACGGCGTAGAGCGGTTCTTTATCGCACGCAACGTTCGCCCGCAGAAGCTCGGCCACCATGAAATTGTAGAGACGCTCGAGGTCCTTCGCAATCGTGCCGCCGACTTCGTGGTTCAATGAGACTGTCAATTCGTTGATGATGTCGTGGGTTTTGCCGATGTATTTTCCTTTGTCGGCCAGATTCTTTTGTTCGATCGCGAGGATGGCTTTCTTCACGTTTTGAATCGCGGCTTCGTAAAGCATGATGAGGATCTGCGTCGGCGATGCCGTAGTGATCTGCATTTGCTTGTAATTTTTTGCGCCGTAAGTCATTTTCCGTCTCCGTGTCGATCGCTTGGACCGCCATTAACCGCCAAGAAGTTGCATGATCGGGTTGCCACCACCGCCCATGGAGGCTTGCAAATACTGCTGTTGCTGCTGCATTCCCGAAAGGGTGGATTGCATCCGGGAAAACTGTTGCGTAAGCGAATCCGTCTTTCGTTGGATCAGCCGTTCTTTGTTCTCGATATCGCGATCGATTCGGACGATCCGGTTTCGAAGCGAGGCTTCGCGGGTCGCCAGTAAGCCGTTGCCGGGACGCGTGTAATTGACCATCACCTGTCGGACTTGCGAAGCGAATCCGTATTCTCCGGTGATGGCTTCGGCTACGCCTTTGAAATCTTTTTGAATGGCTTTGACGAACTTTTCTTCACTGAATTCAAGCTGACCATTCTTGGCGAAGGTCACCCCCATCTGGTGCAGAAACGCGAATCGCGGTTGATTGGCGTCGCCCGGAGTGTCGAACACCGGGAAACCCTCGTGCATCAGGTTTCGGATTCGGTATTCGATTGCCTGGAGGGAGGTGTCTCCGGTGAAGCCAGCGGAGGTGTCCGTCTTATCGTCGACGGAGTTTTGCTTGTTGATGAAATCGAGGATTCCGTTGATTTGATCGACGAGGCCTTTTACCTTCACCGCCATCTTCGGGACGTCTTCCTCGATCGTGACGGTGAAGATCTGGCCTTCTTTGGCCTGCTTGAGATCGAGGTTCACGCCGGAAAGGAAATCGGGGATCTTATTTCCGTCCGCTTCGATTTCAAAGCCGTCGACTTTCAGGACGGCGTTTCTCGCTTGCTGGTCTTGCTTGATGGAAAGGTCTCGTTCTCCGTCTAGGAAATAGAATTCTGGAAATTCGACTTCGTCGTCGATACCGTCCTTACGCGCGGAGACGATCAGGCGCCAGGGTGTCTCGGGATCCGAACTGTCCTTGATCACGGTCGCTTTGACCGAGGAGTCGTTCTTACGATTGATCGCGGCGGCGATCCCGTTGAGTGAAGCGTCTTTATCGCCGATGTAGATTTCTTCCTTCTCTCCTTTGGAATTGTAGGCGACGACGTACCCGACTCCGAGATTGGGCTCGTCGGGAGTTTCGAAGCCGTTGGAGATCAGGGAGGAACGTTTCGCAAGGCTGACGATCTCGACGTCGTAGCTTCCGGGTTGGACTTTTTCCTTATCGACGGTGACTGCCATATGGCTTGCGCCGTCACCCAGATCGACTTTGAACTCTTTGAACTGATTGAAATTCGTCATCTCGCCGAGCGTGCGGTCGAAGTTCGCGAACTTCCCTTTGAAGTCTTGGAAAAGCTTCATCCGCTGTTCTTCTTTGCCTTTGCGGGACTCGAGCATCTTCAATGGCTGGCGCTCGGCCTCGATGATGGCCTTGAGCGCTTGATTGAGTTGTCCGCCGCTGGCGTCGAAACGAAGACCCACGGATTCGTCCTCCTGACGATACGGTCCGACGACCGGCGTCCTGCCGATCGCGATCGAGTTTCTAGTATGCGCGTTAAGAGAATCTCACGACAAGTCGGTAGAAAATGCCGACGTTCGAAAAAGCGCGAAAGCGCTCGATATCGTCAGAAACTTGTCGAAATCCCCAAACTGATTGAGTTTAGCTTGATAGTCTCGCCGCTGATCAGGAAGCTGGCCGAAGCGAGGTCGAGGTTGGCCATGATCCGCCGCTTTCGTTTAGGCGGGGTGATTTGGTAAGCGCCGCCAAAAGCGTATTCCCGGTTCTGCATTAAGCTGCCTTCGCCGTCCAGAATGCTGGCCGCTTTAAGGTAGCCTACGAACGTTCGTCCTGACTTGTTCAAGAATCGTCCGACGACGAAAAGTTGGGGGCCGGTGAGCCGCACGACGCCGTAAGTGAGCCCGTTCGGGGAGGGAGGCACGTTCATCCCCCAAAAGTAGGGCCCGGTCATAACGTAGATGTTTCCGGTGCGAAGGCTGTAGACCTTGTATCCGATTCGAAGATTCAAACCGTAAAACCGCGGGGTTGATAGCCCTACCGGCGTTTTCGACATCGGAATTCCCACTAACGTTCCAAAGATGCTGCCTCCGACGTCAAGTTTCGAATTGACGTTGTAGGTGATGCCCGCTTTCGGTGTGATTCCGATTTGGCTGATTTTCACCGAAGCCGTAGGCGAGGTCTGCGAGTAGTCAAGAGAGGAGACCGAGAGTCCGCCGTCGAAATTCCACTTCTTTTTGTGGGTCTGGCTGAGTTGAAATTGGAAGTAATTCTCGTAGACGACTTCCACGTCCTGGTTTTTTCGATTTCCGTAGTCGTCGATGTATTGGACTTTGATACCTGTCTTACGCGCGGTAAGCGGGATGAGAACGGTGAATCTTCCGTCGTTGCCTCGGAATTGGGCTCGTTGATAGGTGGAGGAGACGAAAAGCAAAGTTCCCGCGTTTTTCGAGGCGAAGCGACCATGGACACGAGCAGCCGGCTTTCCGTTTTTAAGCGCTTCGATTGAGAATTCAGGTTCCGAGGTGGGTTCTCCGTTTGGTTTCGTCCAAGCGAGTCCTTCGATTTGCGTGCTTCCCTGGGTATAGACGGCGTGACCAATCTCGGGGTCGTAGATTTTGGGGAGCTCCTCTGCTCTTGCTACGATCGGCCCGAGCGAGAGAACGACGGCCGGAAGGAAAAAGAAAAGACGAGAAAGGTTCGATTTTTGAAATGGCATTGAGAGAAGGGCTCCGATCCGTGGCGCCGAATGAGTCATTGTTTTCTTAACAATTTCAGGTTTCGAGCTGGGAGGAAATGGAAAAGTCTTAAGAGTCAGGAAATCCTCGGATCTGTTCACACATCGTCACTTGTTTGGCGCAGATTTTCTTAAGAAACTCCAGCCCGTCCGCATATCCGCCGATAAGTTTCACGATGTCACAGGGTTTGGGCTTTCGAAATTTTGGCCACTGGATTCTCGGCGCCATGCTTGGTTTTGCGTCCCCGGTGCACGCCAGCTCAACCCCTCAAGAAATTTCCGGTTTTCTTCGCGAAGGGATTTATTCGCTCGATGGAAGGCTGGTCGCCGCCCAGTCCAATCGGAAAAAGACAGTGCTTAAAAGACCCGCTGCGAATAGGCCCGCACGGAAAACCGCCGCCCAGAGGGTGGTCGTAAAAAAACACAATGCAAAGACGGTCGGCAAGGTGACTCGATCGAAGCGGATACCGACGAAGCCCGCTAAGAAAGTCGTGACTCGAAGGTCGGTTCGCCCGGCGATTCGTACGACAGCCAAACGCTCTCCCCCTCGCCGGTCTCCTGCCCAGGTAAAAGCCGTGTCTAAACGGGTCGCGACCAAGAAAAAGGCTCCGAAAAAATCGACTGCTTCAAAATCAAAAGTCACGGCTTCGAAATCCAAAGGCAAGCCGAGTCGATCCGTTGCCAAATCAAAGATCAAGGCCCGGCCAAAGGCAAAACCCGCTTCCGAAAAAAAGGTGCGCGCGCCGACCCGCGTTTCACGTAAAACCTCCAAGTCGAAGGTGAAATCCAAGCCCACGAAACTTTCACGCGTACGCGCGGAGTCTGACGAGCGAAAGTTGCCATTCGTATCGGTGCCTAAGAGTAAAGTCGTGCCGACAGATAAAGTGATCGTGATGGACGACCCCGAAGAAGAGACGGCGGAAATGATCGTTCCGGATCCCGAGCAATTCGCATCGCCGCCTTCGGTGGTGGAACGCCCAGCGTCGATGCCCGCACCTTCGCCGCTGGTGGAACAGCCCCCGATCCAACCGGAACCCGAAATCGAGACGGTTCCTTCGGCCGATCGTTTACCCGCCGAAGCCACGGAACTCTCGCCGGATCTAGGTGCGCCTTCGACCCAACCGGCAGGATCCGGAGATACTTCCGCGGTCCGTGAACCGGATGCGTTCGACTTGCATTCGGGTTACGATCCGATGCGGCCCCAGACAAACTGACGACCCGGAAAGTTTAGTTAAATTCGACGATCTTTCCGTCTTTGACCGTCAATAAAGTCAAGTCGCGGAAATACTCTCCGTCCCGATAAGTAATGCGTCCGGTCGCCCCGGGAAGTCCCGAGATTGACTTCAAGCGATCTCGGATGTCCGAACGAGAGACCATGCCTGGTGATAAATCGCGAAGGGCGGCCTCGACGGCTAAACCCGCGTCGTACGCCATCGCTTCGATCGTTGAGGGAAGTTCACGCTGGCTACGCTGGAATCGAGTGATGAATTTTTGCGCCGGGACAGAAGTAGAGTCAGCAAAAAGACCATCGACGAAAACCGAGCCTTCGGCGAAGGCTTGTGCCCGCTTTACGAGTTCCGGCGAATTCCAAGTCGCAATCCCCAGAAACTTTACATTGTCCACATCCCGGTAAGCGAACGTGGGAAGGACTTGGCCGACGACTTTCGGTTCGTCGGGGATGAATACGGCATCGAATTCAACGACCGGAGGAAGATCGAAATATTGGGCGGTCTTCCGGGTTTTTTTCGTGATCTTCATCTCTTCGCGAGTTTTCGCCAACGCGTCGATTTCGCGCGAGCGCGCCTCACGGTAGTGGGTGCCGACCAATCGATCGATCACTTGCCGGAAATCGGTTTCACCGGCTGCGTAGGATTCGACCCCAACGATCTCGCCGCCTAGGGATTCGATCGCGTCCCAATAACTTTGCGAGTATTTTTCGCCGAAGCTATCTCGTGGGTGTACGATGGCGAAACGCTTAAGCCCCAAGCGTTGGATGGCGATTTTCGCGATCTCCGTCGCTTGAAGTTGCGGCGTCATCCCCGCCGAGATCACGTAACTTCCGGAAGCTCCCGGTTGCTGTGTGATCGTGATGAGCGGCACTCCGAGGACCTCGGCTCGTGAAGCGACCTGATCGATTCCTTTAGAGAGTAGGGGGCCGATGATGGCGGAAACCCGCCGTTCGTTCGCCAATCGGTTTAACGCGCGGATCGTTTGTTCAACCGAGTCGCCGGTGTCTTCGATCTCCAGATGAAATTCCGTGCCCGTGGGATCATAAAGTTTGAAAGCAAGCGTGATGGCGTGGAGCACGCGGGAGCCGTAATCCGCGAAGCGTCCAGAGAGTGGGAGTAAAACGCCGACGGTCCGCGAATGGCCAACGGTGGTCGCAGGAGGAGCCTCCAAATTCAGCCCCGGAGCGATCCGTTGGCGGACACGCTCGGCGAGCGGAGAGCCTTCCAATCCAGAAAGTACCGTATGGAGGTCGACTTGCTTGGTGATTTGGGAGACGGCCCGATCCAAAAGCTCGACGTAAGCCGCTTTCGAACCTTCAGCGGGCCCCGCGCTATGGGACGCGGCGAGGGTGGAGCGCGCCGATTCAATCCATTCGTTCTTTTCCAAAAGATTCTTCGCCCGCACGGAGTAGAACTTCGCGCGAGTCTCGGCATTTAAGCTCTGGGGATTTACTTCCTTTAAGGTTTCCAACGCATCGTCGACCTGGCCTGCGTCCGAAAGTGCAGCGGCGAGATTGTACTGCAAATACGGTTTGATCATTTCCGGAGGCTGATAATCGAGGGCCCTTTGGAATTGAACGATCGCGGGTAGAGGCTTTCGCATGGCCAGATAAGATAGGCCTTTTAGATTGCGAATGTAGGCAAGCGATAAAAGCGATCGTGTTTTCTTCTCCATCGCCGTTGCCCGTTTGATGGCGTCCGTGTAATTGCCCTTTTGGTAGGCGGCTTGGACCGCGCGGTAATCGGGATCCTTCGTGATGCTACTTTCTTCGGCGGCTCGAGCCGCCCGTGCTGGCAAGTCTTTGGGTTGATATTCCCGAGTTTGATCGAAACGCTTCTGCGGAGGCTTGGGCGAGGACGAACAACCGACGAAAAGAGCGGGCAAGAGCCAGAGGAGGACCCTACGTTGCGATATCATTTTTAGACGCTAACTGAGTTTCGCCGGTTTTTCACGTCGGGAGCGCTGCCAGAAAACATCTTAAAATAAATCAATATCGCGATGCATTATTCAAAAAGATTCCGAACTTTATCGAAAAAAGTCTTTTGCATCGGATGGCTATCCGCTCCCGATTCTTCGAACTTCCGCAGCAGATCCTTTTGTTCACGCGAGAGTTTTGAAGGGGTCTCGACCATCACGCGCACGAGTTGATCGCCACGGGAAGGCGATCCGACGTAAGGCATCCCTTTACCTTTTAGGCGAAGGATCTTATGGGATTGCGTTCCTTCCGGAATTTTCACTTTCGCCTTACCGTCGAGCGTCGGTACTTCGACTTCGGCACCGAGCGCGGCTTGGACGAAGGTAATCGGCATATCGCAAAGAATGTCGGCTTCGTCGCGCGCAAAAATCTCGTGATCGAGCACGTTGATAACGACGTAAAGATCGCCGGGAGGTCCGCCGTTTTCGCCGGCCTCGCCTTCGTTAGCGAGCTTTAGCCGTTGGCCGGTGTCGATGCCGGCGGGGATCCGCACGGCGATCTGCGAGCGTTTCTTGATTTTACCGTTCCCTCGACAGTCGCCACAGGGAGACGTAATCTTCGCGCCGCGTCCGCCGCAGTCGTTGCAGGGGCGTGAGATCGCGAAGAATCCTTGTTGGTAATGGACTTCGCCGCGACCCTGGCAGGTTTTACAGGTCTCGGGCTGAGTGCCGGGCTTTGCACCGGAACCCTTGCAAGTCTCGCAACCGACGGTGCGAGGAATGCTGATCACTTTTTCGGCGCCTCGCGCGGCTTCCTCGAAAGTGACGTCGACTTGAGTGCGGATATCCGCGCCCGGACTGCCACGGCGTCGTCCGCTGCCGGCACGCCCGCGCTGGGCGCCACCGAAAATATCCCCGAAGATATCGCCGAAAATATCGTTCATCGAGGCTCCGCCTGCGAAGCCCTCAAACCCTCCCGCGCCAAACGGACTGCCGCCACCGCCTTGGCTAAAGGCTGCATGTCCGTACTGGTCGTACATCTGCTTTTTCTTCGGATCCGAAAGGACTTCGTAAGCTTCCGAGATTTCCTTGAACTTTTCTTCTGCCGCTTTGTCTCCCGGATTTTTGTCCGGGTGGAATCGCACGGCTTGCTTGCGGTAGGCCTTTTTTAGCTCGTCCCCGGTGGCTCCCTTTTCGATCCCGAGGAGTTCGTAATAGTCTTTTTTCATAGGCTTTGCGGCGGTCTCTCTTCACGCGAAGGCCGCGACACTTCTTGCGAGTGCGCGGCCGTCACGAGTGTGGATTGTGGAGTCGATTCGGGATCTCGGGAAGGATTTAGACTTCTTTGAACTCGGCGTCGATCGCGTCGTCTTTGCCGCCGTCCGTCTTCTTCTCGCCCGAGG
>CAZAKW010000099.1:0-9013 GCA_964485835.1 uncultured Bacteriovoracaceae bacterium | reverse complement strand
GCTACTGAGTGCAGAGAGGCGCTCCCACCGGAATTCCCGGCTGCGCCACCGTCGCGAAAACGGCGTGATAACCCGAACAGGTTCCGAAATGGGGAGCGCCGGGAGAACTTGTATTGCCGCAGGCCGAGTAGACCGTATTGCCATTGGCGAGTCGGCAGGTGTTTGAGCTCGCCGCGACTCCGTCGTAATTCGACATGTACATGCCCATGCCGGTGGCATCCCAGACGCGCGCTAGATATTTTCCGCTCGGACAAGTGACTTCGGTGCAGAGCGGGACTGGCGGCGCAAGCGAATGGTTGACGGTGCGTGTGCAACCCGTGACGCCGCCGTCCGATGCGGTAATCGTATAGTTCCCGATGCCCAGCCCCGAGTAGGTTCCGTTGTTGCCGCTTTGGGAAAGACTGCCGGATGCAGGAGTAATGGCGAAAGTGACGGCGCCGACGGCGCCACTCGTAGTGATCGAGATCGAGCCATTCGTCGCCGAGGCGGAAGTAGGAGAGCCGGAGGCGTTGACCGAAGCGGTCAACGCGCAAGCGGCAGCGGCGGCGTCGCACGTGCGCGTTGCGAGATTCGCCGTGTAAGGAGACGAGCAAACGAAGTTCACTTGGCAATCGTTGACACTGGTGCTTGCCGGCGGGGACGTGACCGTTACGGACGTCGAATTGGGGATCGACGGGATCGTGCAAGCCGTACAGGCCGCCGGGCCTTGCGAGTTTTTATAGGTTCCGGAAGGGCACTGAGTACACAGGCTTCCTCCCGCCCCGGTCATGCCGGCATCGCAGGGTAGATTCGTGGTCGCGCTTAGCGCCGTAAAGCATCCGGAAGCCTCGTCGCTCGAAGGACATTGGGTGATTCCTTTTCCGCAGGCGATCACTTTCGCGACGCATTGTTTTAAGGGCGCGGTTTCGGATCCCTGGAAGAGCGAAAGATAGATCGTTCCTATTTCGTATTCGCCGAGCTGCGAAGGATCGTAAACGACTTTTCCGCCACTGACGGTGACGTCTTGGATTCGGCGTCCCCCCGGCCGATGCACGACCATCCGATTCATCGTGCGATGGACTTCGGGCTCCGTCGCTCGATTGACGATGCCGAATGCGGTTAAGCCGGCGCATGTCGGGCCGTTGTTATATCCTTGGCATTGATCCATCAGGGTTTTGTAGACCGGGTCGGCGGTGATCACGTTAGTGGAGCTAAAGGTGCCCAGGGTCGCCGCAGGGATACTTGGAAAAAGTTCGGTGAGTTCCCGGGTCACGACCACGGCAGCGCCGTTTCCGTGGGCGTAAAACACCGTCGAAAAGGAGACGCTGACCAAGATCAGAAATTTTAAAATGCTTCTCGGAGCCTTCATCAATTAAACACGCCTTCAAAAAGGGGAGGAGGGGACCAGGACGCCCCCCAGTGTTACTCGGTCTCCGGCGCTCC
Organism: uncultured Bacteriovoracaceae bacterium; assembly: GCA_964485835.1. Taxonomy (GTDB): domain Bacteria; phylum Bdellovibrionota; class UBA1018; order UBA1018; family UBA1018; genus JACMQW01. The sequence goes on along the minus strand of CAZAKW010000099.1, from coordinate 7,591 downwards.
TTATCCGGCACTTCTCTCTAGTTTACTTGAATTCTTCGGCAAAGATACCGTGTCGCTCGGGACCTGGACTAAGGGCCGGTTCAGGCTGCTTGTTACGTGTAAAGCGGGCTGGGCCGCCCGTGCCTTTTATTACTCGTTTAAAGCCGGTATACTTCTTTTACATGATTCGTAATTCGATCCTCCACGACGAGGCGGGCTTATCACTGATCGAAATTGTGATCGCCGCCGCAATCACGCTGACATTGGTATTGGGGATCTCCGAATTCCTCGTTTATGTGAAAAAGGACGAAGTGAGAGCTCGGGTAAAACAAGAGCGTTTCACCGACGACCAAACGAGGACGTATCAACAGAAAACGACGCCGCCGCCGCTTCCAGATTAAGTGCGGGATGGGATGCGGAAGGAGTTTCCCTTGCTGATTTTAGCAAAGTTTGGACGAATGCTTTTCCCAAAATTCGGGACTGGTTTTTCTTCGCTCGCGCGAAGGATGCGGTTTTCTTTTTTTTTCTCCCTATCTATTTGTCTTTCGGTATCCGCAGATCCAAAAGAAATCGTTCCGCTCCACGACGGCCTGCCGAATATCGATTTTGGCCGGATTTATGATCTCGCGAGCCCCGAATACCGACAGCTCGCGCTTTGCTCGCGCGTACCTAACGCCGCGAACTGCACCGGATTTCCGCCGCGTTTTTATCAGCTCTCGTCGTTGCCGGAGGCATCCGAGCCTCTCGCCCAGGTTAATCGCTGCCTCGTCGTTTTGCCCGAACGAATGCTTGCCACCGGCCTTATCGAACTCGATGCGGCCGCACGCACGGTAGAATGCAAACCCGGTCCGGAACAGATCGTGGTCGCCAATGTTTTGGTCTGTTACCCGCAAGTGGCTCCCGTTATGGGTGTGTTCTGCGGCCTAAGTTCGCTCTGTTTCCAGGGCAGCGGGATGAACGGGAAGTGCACGAAGGATTACCGGGCCGAGGTGGTCCAGATTCCGCCCGTACCGGTGGTGCCGGTGCTCGGCTGCGACGTCGCGGCCGGAGGGACCGGCTGTGCGACGAAGGCTTGCAGCTGCGCAACTCTACCGGCAAAAAACTCGGTGAAGGCGTATGCGGCGGCATGCGAAGGGACTTCGGTTTGCCATTCGTCCTGCGATCCCGCAAATCCGATGATCAAGTGGCAATGCGCTTACTCGCCGTAGGAAAAGGATGACCATGAAAGTTCACTCTTTGATCAAATCAGAAACCGGCCTCGGAATGGTGGAGATGCTCGTGATCGGGGCCGTGATCAGTTCGCTTGCGGTGTACATGCTCGGGACGTTGTTTGAAATGAAGAAAAATAACACCGTTTTGCTTCGGAAAAGCCGCATCGATAACGATCGGAAATTGATCCTTTTCGAACTCGCGAATCGTCGGCTTCCTGCCGAGACTCCCTGAGAGCGTTTCGTCGGAGGAGGCGGAGTCGAATGCCTTCACTTTGGTGGGCTGGGGTTGTTTAGAGACTAGGTTTTTGATGTCAACGACCTGACAGTTAAGGCATGGAAGGCGTCCATCCGATACCTCTTTAGTATGCGGCCGCTACTTCTACTCCACTTTCGATGCTTCATCACGTGCACTTTTTTGGGTGCGTTCATGCTCATGTCTTTACCGTCGGAAGCGAAATTCAGCCCTACCCGCTGTCGTAAACTCCTGGAGGGAGAAAGTGATCCTATTGCTCGTTTGGTTGGCGCAATAAATAGGCAATTTGACTCTCGAATGATTGGTGCCATCCGCGGGGAAACTGGAAGCTTATTCCGTGGCTTTGCAAAGGAAGGATACGGAGAGCCTTCTTTGATGAAGTACTTTTTAGGTGACCGTGCTCAGGAGTTAAGAAGTTGGGATTATTCCAGGAAATATGAAGGAGTTGATATCCGACGGATATGCTGAGGAAGAAGCGGCCAACCTCACCGATGCAGCCCTCGTGATCCAAATTAAAAATGAGCTGAAGGATATCTCGAAGACCTTAGAGTACCGCGAAAAATTAATTGCGCGCTATTACGACAGCCTTGTTTCGGGAACAAGTAGAGGGAGAGCACTTGTCGAAAAGCGAGGAGCCGGCATCCCTTTCGATAAAAATCGCTTTAATTTTTCCTTTGGGTATTTAAAACGAGATTTGAAAAGCTTGGTTCAATCCAACGTCGATATCCACAATTCTCCGATAGGCATCCTTTTCAAAGTCGAAGAACGCCTTCCAAGAGGAATTGGAGGCTTCGATGAGTATTACGTTCTTTCGCACGTGCCGGTCGAAGACGTATCGGGCGCACTCGTGGCACTCCCGAAAAAAGAGTATGTAGGCCGCTCCGTACCCGAAGGAGTGGATTGGATCGATTGGTTTTATATCGAGATCAGCGAGCGAGGAGCCTCGGGCGAAGCGAAAATCATTCGCTTTTTTAAGACTACAGAAGCTGAATTCCGGGCGAACCAAAAGGCGGAAGAGCTAATCGGAACGATCTCTGGCAATAAGTCAGACTGCTTAGCGAATGCCGCTCCACTATTAGCCGGTTATTCCGAACTCAGAAAATTCGTTGAAGCTTTTTGTTCCGGTCAATGAACAAAACTCTTCGAGCCAATGCTTGACCGCGATTCCTTCGTCTATCCGCGCACCTAAACAACGCCCAGCAGAGGTGGAGTAGAGCGCCTCAGAAGTTCCGATCCAACGGAGCGGAGATCCAGGTCGAGGCCAAAAAGTATCCGTAGGTTTCACCGCTAGCGGTGAAAAACGAAAATATCCCACTGCGAACAAGGTCCCGCAAAGTCACCGCTAGTGGTGAAGAAGAAGCATATCCACCGCTAGCGGTGAAACCTGACGCAAGCGCGCGACTCTCAACAGAGATCGCACGCATTCACACTCCCACCGTTTTGGAACGAGAGTCGAAGCCTTCGTAAAACGAAGTCTGATCGGCCGCGCGATCACGGCGGTGATCACCGCGAGCCTCAAGGTGCTTTCGCACTTTCGGCAACGGGAGCGAGAGCGTTTCTGCAGGTGGAAATTTGGATCCATTCTTCCACTGTTCCATTAAATGGATTTGTCCTCAGATGCTCGATCCAGTCTTCAATGAATACTTTTCGGAATTCGTCGATCTTCAAGGCTGCAGACGCTCGATCATTCCGGAATACATCGGCAAGTTCCCGCGATTTGAGCCACACCCGCTCTTCCTTTTGAGGGAAGAGAACGTCGGTATTCGATGATCCCCATATTTGAAAAGGAAGACGATACTCTTTTAAAGGTTGAGGGAAATTTATCTCGCGGGGATCCATGACAACAAAGCTTGTTTTGTAAAATGGAACGACTTCTAGCTCGAACCGCTTCACCGTTCGGAATGCTCCAAAATCAAGAATATGGGATTCGTCGAATGTGCCTTGGACATTCATAAGCTCGCGGCCGTATGTGTCGCGATGGGCGCCGGCGCTGGTGATCCCGTATTGGCGCAATATCCGCTCAATCTGGGTCGTGCGATCGTGCTTGAGCAAACTATACTGGCCTTCGGCACGACGGTGGGCTTGGCGCAGAATTGCTCCCGAAGGGCGCAATCTTCGGCCGCCACTAAAATCGATTTGATCGAAACCCCAGTCGATAACGGCATACGCATCCACGACCCCAACTCCGGAATGTGAATGTTCGAGCGCGGCTTGCACGACTTTTGTGAAAGAATACTCGCGAATCGCTTCGCCGGTCTCCATAAGGCCGTTCATGTGAGACCCTAAAGCAGGTGAGTTTGCGCCGAACCCCTTGCCGTCGATGAGGCCACCCGGCGCTTCGAATACCAAGGCGCGATTATAGTCCGGCGGGCGAAAAGCGTGGGTGGTTTCACCTACTTCAATCGCTTCATTCGTGCCATTCGCGACCCCCCTGTCAATCTGGGTCTCCGCGATATGCCCAGCGTAGCGGAGTAGCCAAGTGTCGATTTCCGCGTTTGAAAGTCTTCGAGTGGCGGGAAATCTTTTTTGATGAGGGCGTAATCCGCCATCAAAATTCGCCCGGTTTTTACGCGTCTTACGGCGGTCGAGATCGATTTTTCAGAAATGTCCGAAATTTTGCGAACGGGCTTGTCTAGGCCGGCCCAAGCCGGGGCTGTGAGAGTCAGAACGAAGACGAGATTGGTCATCCACCCTAAAGAAGTCACTCGCACTGATCTTAACTTGCGGCTGGATTAATTTGGTGAAGAATCGGCGCGCGGTGGATGCGGCATATTTTTGACCACACGCTTCGAGCGAACACTGGGTCGGCGTGCTCGCTGCGATAAAGGTTATTGAAAAGCGATCCACCCCGCGACGGGAAGCGAAACCACGCTCATCACCTTGATCAAAATCGCCACGCCCGGGCCGGAAGTGTCTTTAAACAGATCGCCGACCCGGCATCGAGTCCTCGACTATTCTGCAAACCGAGCATTGCGAATCCAGGAAGTTGGAAGTTTCGACGACCCGGGAAATATAAACGTCTGGCCTTCAAACATGATCTGAATGGACCTGGTTTGGTCCCCTTCGGTATGCACTGCAATTTTTGCGGGGGCATGCCGGGAACCTTTACGGAGTAAACGTTCGATAATAATGCCGAAATTCCGGCAGTCAAAAGCGCGGTCTTTTTTTGATAGAGGGAGGATGAACTGGTGTTTAAATTTTGAATAAACGCGGTTGGATTGCGTGTCCAAGCGCAACATCAGTGTGTGACAGGAATCTGAAAGGTGGCCGCTGAAGCCATGGTTGGCGTCCGTAACGGCGACCGCTTCTACAACGCCCGAGGTTGTCGACAGGAAAGCACGATCCCAATCAGAGACATATCTGTGAACACTTCTGTTACGGACGCCGAAAGCTTCGGCAGTCTCAAATTGGATTATTTCCTCCGCAAACGCTGAGCAAGCAATCGCCATCACTAAGGTAGACATGAGCATACGTGCAATAATGTGGATAAAACTTGAATTCATGACGGACTTTCTCCCAAGCGAAGTGGGTTTCAGTATTTGGCGGACAGGCTTCCGTAGTGGCCCTTGCATGGCGCGCAATTTCCTGGAAGCGAATGAGTTGGCAATTAGTTGCAGCTAATTTTATTGAGAACAACCTGAGCATCGTCGCTGATCATGAGACCCGATGGTATCGATGACGAGTGATCGCTATAAGTCAGGACGGTCGTCGTAGCATCGACTTTTCTTAAATACGTAACCGATTGATAAGAGAACCTTACTGCAGAAGGTTGCGGTCTGTAGAGAAGATTGGAGGCCTTCACGTTATGAACCAGGTAATCTCCCACTTGAGTGAAGGCGCCTTTATTCACGAAAATCTCGTGAATATGAATCTTATGGTCGTTCTTGGGAATCCAAAACTGAATGGACGGGATCTCGCCGCCATCTTCGTCGAAAAGGTAAAAGGCGTTTCCGAGTTTGGCTTCAAAGGTATGATTGGTAGGTCGGCCATCTACCGATACGACATCATAGCAACCTAAAAAGTCTATCCACTCCGAAGACGTTGCGAAAGCACTGCTAGAAAAGGTTAGCATTAAGTGCGTTAAAAAGAGGTGTCTCATGATTTTTTTCCTCATGTGTTTGGAGTCACCTTCACTTCTAGCACCTGATCGCTTTCGCGCAAGCGACGGAAATTCAAAGTGTATCTTGAGGTAGCGTCAGCGAAATGCGACCGCGTCGATCGATATAAACGCGTCTGGCGTCTTTGTATTTAACTCCATGAATCTTAACGAAACGAATACTAACGCTGCCAAAATCGAGCTGGGTTAAATTGAAGCTTTTATCCAAAAAGCCCGTAACTTCGCTGAGAGAGCGTAGATTCTGGAAAACGATGGCCCCATTCGAGAAATAATAGGTATAGGTCGAGTTTCCAGTTAATCCGACGAAGATATCTTGGCCGCCATCGAAGTGAACTTGGGCGGAACGTAGACGGAAACCGGCGCCGAAGGGACCCGGGTCGACGTTGGCTGGAACGATTTCTTCGGTGATCGGTAGCCGAGGATAAGAATGGCGATCTATTTTAAGATGCTGAAAATAGAAGGAGTCAGATCCACCTAGGTTATCGGTGAGTAAAGGTACGACCCCTCGTAATGGATCGGATTCTTGACTGAGTACATAATAGAACATGTTGAAACCATGGCGCTTTGCTTGGCTCAAGATTTCAAAGTAGGAATTTAGAGTGGTGTTCTCAGCTTCTGTGGAAGCGAATAAAGCATTTAGATAACGGGCCATCCTCGAATCTTCCGCATTGAAGCGAATGGTTTCTCGTAGCCAGACTTCGTGCAGAATCGTTAGCGCCTGATTTTCTCGGTCTAGAGCCTCCCACAAGGGCTGGTTAATAATGTAGCGGGGGTCATTCGGGAAATCGGTGTTTTTTTGGATCACCAATTGCTTTAGGGAGCAACCATTGGGCAACGTTAGCTCTTTAGAATCCGCGATATCGACCAAGTCGTCGGCGGTGAGGACAATGTTTTTCAACGGAAAAGAAGCGTCTCTTTCTTTACCTTCCAAATCGGTTAGAATTTCGTCCGCAAAAGTCATCAATGACTTTGCGCGCGCAGAGTCCAATCTTTCTAGTCTCTTTAGGGCCGACAGAACCATCTCGCGGAGATTTTTCCCTACAAGCCGAACAGATAGATATCTTTGTTTGGCTTCGTACATGTCTAGAAGGACGGTTTGTTGAGGACAAACGACTACGTCCCCGCCATTCCCTCCGCCTTGGCCGCCTCCGGCATACGAAGTAGAGACGAGAAACATAAAACTTAAAAACAGCATCTGGATAATTCTCATATCTTTTCCTTACTATTTCAGGAGGCTAAAAAACTGTGTTCCCAGGCAGTACACACTCGATTTTGCTTTGGCTGCCGAGTACTTTGCGGAAAAACGCGTCCGGAATCTCCGCAACGCTTCTTTAGCCGAAGGAATCTCTTTTTCATCGATCGCTATCACTGTCGAAGCAAATTCACGCTCATCAAGTGTCTGGATTGTTAACGCTTCGGAAGCCTTAGCCATAAGTTGACGATGAAAACTTCTCAGTGCGTCGCTGGGCGTGCCTCGAGGGTCCGCGAAATAATTTCCCGTGATCCTTAGAATACCGTTAACGTCTTGCTCAATCAGACCCAGCTTGATCAGTCTCTCAATGGCGATCTTGGCTTCGAATTTCGAAATCTTTAGTGTCTTCGCGATCCACGCGGGATTCGATGAAAAGCCTACGACCAACGTTAGCTCCATGATTGCGAAGTGATACCAATCTGAAATGATTTTGAAGTTATCCAGACTGAGGTCTTTATATTGGGTGACGATTTCTTGAAGTCTTTTCCGAGCTTCGATTTTAAGTGAATTCGACCGAGAATGTTTCTCTTGTACGAGAACGCAAAAATACTCTTTCTCCTGATCATTTAGACCGAGCCTAATGGCGATCTGTTGGGCCGCCTGGGCGGAAAGTCCCTGCTTTTCGTTTAAGATGTTTGAAAGCCTCTGGGGAGAGACTTTGAGGTCCCGCGCGAATGCTCTTAAAGAATAGCTTTTGTTCTTCGCATAACGCTCGGTGAACTTATTTTTTAAAATTTTGCGATAACACGCATCCTGAACCATATCTGGAGGAGTAGCAG
>CAZAKW010000098.1:0-9020 GCA_964485835.1 uncultured Bacteriovoracaceae bacterium | reverse complement strand
CTCTACCAAACCGAGTGGCTCAATCACCTCAAACGCGGCACGCTCGTGAAGAAGATCCATTTGATCGGCGATCCTCAAGCCATTGAATGTCGAGTCGAGGGCAGTACTTTGATTCTAAAAACCTGTTTCTTAAAGAAGGTTTGAAGCGCGTCGGGTTAGTTTGCCCTGTCACGGAATTTGCATTGCTCCAAAGATACGGACCTGGCAGCTTTACCCTGCCTCCTCCATTCTTAACGCAACGCCTTTTTAGCGCCGATCGACGCAGATAAAGAGACCCGTTACTCCATGCTTCTTTTGTCCCCTCCTAAGCGCCGTTCGTCCTCTCCCCATCGGGATAATCCAATCCGGGCCGAGCTGTTCAGCCTCGAGCGTTTTGACGAACATGCTCGTTCGCTTGCCGATGCCCAAAGTGTCCGCAAGGATCCTCGCCGCGGAGTTCCGCTGGGTCCCCGCCTGCGAGAAAACACGGGTGTATTGCGCGAGGGTTACCGATATCTCAAGAACGCGATCGACGAAGACCTCTCCATCACCCCAGCGGCGGAATGGCTCGTCGATTCGTTCCATGTGATCGACGAACAGCTTCGCGATATCAAACGCGACCTCCCGCGTGGATTCTACGACGAACTTCCAAAATTGGACCGGGGATTTCTCGAAGGGTTTCCACGGATTTACGGCGTCGCCTGGGCTTACATCGCCCACACCGATAGCCGTTTCGACCCGCAAGTCCTGCGGCGATTCATCGAAAGCTACCAAACCGTCCAGCCGCTGACGATCGGCGAACTCTGGGCGCTTTCGATCACCCTGCGGATTGTGATGATCGAGAATTTACGGCGCCTCACTCAACGAGTCGTCGGCGGACTCGAAGCACGGCGGGATGCCGACGCGCTCGCGGACCAAATCCTCGGCGTCCTCGGCAAGTACCCGCGCGACGTTTCCGAAGACTTGGCCAACCCCCGCCCGGATCGCGACGTTTTTCTCGTCCAACTCCTCCAGCGTTTGCGCTACCACGATCCCGAACACACGCCCGCGATTGGCCGCTTAAACGCAATCTTGGCCTCCGAAAATCGAACGGGAGAAGATCTCGCCTCGGAAATCTACCGGGATATGGGCGCGGACAACGTCACGGTGCAGAACATCATCACCGCCTTTCGTGCGCTAAACTCGTTTGACTGGCCCAAATTTTTCGAACAGACGAGTTTAGTCCATCGCATGCTGCTTGAACAACCGCTTTTCGCGGAGATGGATTTCACGACGCGAGACGATTATCGGCACGGGATCGAGGATCTTTCGCGGGCCTCGGGCATCGACGAAATCGAGGTGGCCCGCCGTGTTCTCGAGCGCGCGCGCGCCGCTCCTGAAGGACACACCCGCGAACCGGGCTACTACCTGATTGGCTCGGGTCGAAAAGCTTTCGCGCGCGAACTAAAGGCAAAGATTGGATTGCGCGGGCGCCTGCTCGAAACGTATCGCCACTATGCGATCGGTGGGTACTTAGGAGCCCTCGCGGGGGCCACTTTGCTGATCGCGGCCGTCCCATTTCTCGTCAGCGTCGCTTTCGAGAATGCAGAAATTGGCGATCCGCTTCTTTGGATTGTTTTCGCCTTGGCCTTGCTCCCTGCAAGTGAGATCGCAGTTTCGATCGTCCATCGCTGGGTAACGGAAGTTTTCGGTCCCCGTCGACTCCCAGCCCTGGAACTTGAAAAAGGTCCGAGTGCCGCCGAACGCACCCTCGTCGTCGTACCGACGCTTCTCGTTCGCAAAGAAGAAATCGGTCCCCAATTCGAACGCCTCGAGGTCCACTACCTGGCGAATCCCGAGGGCGACGTGCGCTTCGCATTGGCCACCGACTGGGCCGACGCGGATACGGAAACCACTCCAAGCGACGAGCCCTTGCTCGAGGAAGCGATCGCCGCCCTTTCGGCATTGAACCGACGTCACGGGCCTGCGCCTGATGGCTCGCCCCGGTTCCATCTCTTTCATCGCCGTCGGCTATGGAATCCTCAAGAATCGAAATGGATGGGCTGGGAACGGAAACGCGGAAAACTCGAGGAGATGAACCGTCTTTTACGAGATTCGCCGTCGACCTCCTTCTTAAAAGTCACCGACTTTCCGCCCCCCGCGGGCATTCGCTACGTCATCACGCTTGACTCCGACACCCGTCTTCCGAAAGGAGGCGTACGGCGCTTGGTCGGAACGCTGGCGCATCCACTCAATCAGGCCCGTATCGATCCGAGGCTGCGAAAAGTCGTCGAAGGCTATGGCATTCTCCAACCTCGCATCACCGCTTCCCTTCCCAATCGCGACGAACGCTCGATCTACCAACGGCTCTTTTCGGGAGAGTGCGGAATCGACCCGTACGCCTCGGCCGTTTCGGATGTTTACCAAGACCTTTTCGGAGAAGGGAGCTATACCGGCAAAGGAATCTACGAACTCGATACCTTCGAAACGGTTCTTGCCGGACGCATTCCCGAAAATTCACTTTTGAGCCACGATCTTTTCGAAGGGGTCTTCGCTCGCTGCGGATTCGCCAGCACGATCGAACTCTTTGAAGAATTCCCTTCCCACGTCGAAGTCGCCGACTCCCGTAACCATCGCTGGATCCGTGGGGATTGGCAGCTTCTTCCCTGGATCTTCGGGCGAGGCGGCCCGGCCGTTTCCACGCTTTCCCTTTGGAAGATGGTCGACAATCTCCGACGTAGCCTCGTCGTTCCGGCGACCGCGCTCCTGCTTCTCCTGTGTCTTTTCGCGCCCGAATTTCCGCAAGCGCGAACCTGGGTTTTATTCGCGCTCGCTTCGATTGCCTTCCCACCGTTCCTACCCGTGCTGGCGGGGATGATCCCCCATAAAAATCCTTTAGGTCTGCGGGACCGCTTACGCGAACACCTGAGAAACTTCCAGCTGGGACTTGGGCATTTCATCGTCAACGTCTTCCTCCTCCTCCACCGCGCACGCCTGCAAATGGACGCTATTCTACGGGCGAAATGGCGGCTCTTCGTTACCCGTAAGCGCATGCTCGAATGGAAAACTGCGGCGCAAGCGAAGTCAGCGTCGTCCCTTTCGTGGCTTGGTTTTTGGAAACGAATGGCCCCCAGCGTCTTCGTCGGCGGCGCCGTGCTGCTCGTATCGCTCGAAGCCGACGCTCCGATTCGAATCTACGGAATCGTACTCGGATCGCTTTGGGCGCTATCGCCCGCATTGTCTCGTTGGATCAGCATTTCCTTCTCCGGCGAAGAGGTTCTTCCGCTCGCGGACGAAGACCGCGCCCAGATGCGCCTTCACGCCCGGAAGATTTGGCGTTTCTTCACGACCTTCGTCACCGCGGAAGACCACCACCTTCCTCCCGACAACTTCCAGGAGGATCCGCATCCCGTCGTCGCCCACCGGAGCTCGCCGACAAACTTCGGCCTCTACCTCCTCTCCGCGGTCACCGCCCGCGACTTCGGGTGGAGCGGCACCCGCGAGCTTTGCCAACGGCTCGAAGCGACTCTGGGAAGCATGCAGAAGCTCCCGCGCTATCGCGGCCATTTCTATAACTGGTACGAAACCAAGGAACTACGCCTGCTGGAGCCGCGGTACGTTTCGACGGTAGATAGCGGGAATCTCGCGGGCCATCTTCTAACGCTTTCCCAGTCTTGTCTGGAAATCAAAAATGCGCCGCTCCTCACCGGGTCGGCCATCGCGGGAACCCGGGATACGCTCGAACTCCTTCGTCAGGCCGCAAGTCGATTCTCCGAGCTTTCACCGTCCGTGACCGTGCCGCTCGCCCACTTGCAGGAGGGAATCGCTCGGTTTACTAAGAAACTTCTCAGCCCACCGGATTCGCCGTTTGAACAGGCGGAATACTGGGACGCGCTGGATCTGCGTGCGGAATCTCTCCATGATATCGCGACGACCTACGCTCGCGAAGTCGGCGACTCCGAACAGAGTCGAGAGATCGTCGCCTGGGCCGAAGCGGTCCGAGCGAACATCAGCAGTCACACCACCGATTACCGTGAGTTTTTTCCGTGGGCGAGTTTGCTGTCCCGCCTTGAGCAGCTGGAGATTCGTAACGACGAGGAAACCCGTCTCGTCGCGTGCATCCGTAACGCCCTGGCCCTCGACCTCTCTCTCGAGGAGTGCCCGCGACGCTGCGCCGAAGCCATCGCATGCATCGAAGCGCTTCGAATCACGGCTGAAAACCGCGACGCTCTACCCGCTCGGTCTTCCGGGCAGGAAGTTTATTTCGATGCGATCGTCGACGCGCTTGAGCGATCCGCCTCGACCTGCCGACGCACGGTCGAGCGCTTGGAAGCCATTTCCGCCGTTTCCTTGCAGCTCTTCAAGGAGATGGATTTTAGCTTTCTTCTGAATGAGTCCAAACGGCTCTTTTCCATCGGATACCGCGTGTCCGACGACCAGCTGGACGAAAGCTGTTACGATCTTCTCGCCTCCGAAGCACGACTTGCGAGTTACGTCGCGATCATCAAAGGAGACGCGCCCGTTTCACATTGGTTCCGGCTAGGACGAAGTCTCGCTCCGGTTCGCGGCGGCGCCGCGCTGATCTCCTGGTCGGGCTCGATGTTCGAGTATCTGATGCCGTCGCTCGTGATGACGGAGCCGCATGCGAGTCTGCTTGAGCAAAGCTGCAAACTGGCCGTTGCTCGGCAAATCGAATATGGCGAGTCCCGTGGCGTGCCATGGGGCATTTCGGAATCGGCATTCAACGTGCGCGACCTCGCGCTCACTTACCAGTATTCGAATTTCGGCGTACCCGGTCTCGGCTTAAAACGCGGATTGGATAAGGATCTCGTGATCGCCCCCTACGCGTCGGCCCTCGCCGCGATGTTCGAACCGCGCGCCGCTCTTGCGAATCTGGGGCGGATCGAAAGCCTGGGGGGAGCGGGCCCGTACGGCTTCTACGAGTCGCTTGACTTCACCCCTTCCCGACTGCGGGAAAACCAGGAGATCGCGATTGTCCGCGCTTACATGGCCCACCACCAGGGAATGGCGTTGCTCGCTTTTTCGAACGTGATCCACTCCGGCCTTCTGCGACGGCGCTTTCATCGCGATCGTCTCGTCCAGGCGGCAGAACTTCTCCTCCAGGAGCGGACACCGAGAACGATGGGGAATCTTCGCCACTTACGCGATCTTCCGGAGATCGAGAACGTACGCACCGCCGTCGAACCGGTATCGCGAACCTTCCGGTCGCCCCATCACGCGATTCCGTCCACGCACCTGCTCTCGAACGGCCGATACAACGTGATGATCACGGCCGCGGGCTCCGGGTACAGCCGCTGGAATCAAACCGCGCTCACCCGTTGGCGCGAAGACGTCACGCGCGACGCCACCGGGATTTATTTTTATCTGCGCGACACGTCCGACGGGAAGTACTGGTCGCCGACGTATCATCCCGCCTGCGTCGATCCGGATCATTCCCAAATCCAGTTCACCGAGCATCGCGCCGTTATCCGTCGGCGCGATGGCGTTATATCCAGCGAACTCGAGGTCATGGTCTCGATCGAAGACGACGCCGAATTGCGCAGGTTGACGCTGACGAACTCCGACACGGCTTCCAAGGAAATCGAAATCACCACTTACGCCGAAGCGGTGATCGCTCCGCCGGACGCGGATCGCGCCCATCCCGCGTTCTCCAACCTCTTTGTCCAGACCGAGTTTCTCCCCGAGATCTCGACGTTAGTCGCCACGCGCCGCCCGCGTTCGGCAAAAGAACAACCGATATACCTGGCACAGGTCCTCGCGATTGATAAAGGGATCAGTTCGGACATCACCTACGAAACCGATCGTTCAAAATTCGTCGGCCGGGGGCAAACTCTGCGCCGTCCAAATGCACTTCAAGACTCTCGCCCGCTTTCCAATACGGTAGGCGCGGTGCTGGACCCAGTCCTTTCCCTCCGCGTACGGGTAACGATCCCCGCCGGTGGGAAAGTCCAGATCTGCCTGACATCGCTCGTTGGTCATTCGCGCGAGGAAGTCGCCGAGCTTGCGGAAAAATATCAAAACGCATCCGTTTACGAACGCTCCTCGACACTGATCTGGACGCACGCACTCGCGAAACTCCACTACCTCGGAATTGATCCGGACGAGGCCCAGACGTTCCAGAAACTCGCCAACCGCGTACTCCTATCCGATCCGCTGATGCGTCCCGGAACGGAAATCTTGCGTCGCAATCGCCTGAACGTCACCGGTCTTTGGGGGCGGGGCATTTCAGGCGATCTGCCAATCATCGTCGCTCGCGTCGACGAACTCGAAGACGTGACGTTTGTACGACAACTCCTGCGCGCGCACGAATACTGGCGCACCAAACGCCTCGCCGTGGATCTGGTCATCGTGAACGAGAAAGCCTCGTCCTACATCCAAGATTTCCAGCTCTCGCTCGAAGGGATCGCCCGGGGGAGCGAAGCGGGGCTTCGGCCGGAGGACTCCGCGCTTGGAAAAGTTTTCGTCCTGCGAAATGATTTGCTCGACGTTCGAGAAAAAGATTTATTGCTGACGTACGCGCGGGCGATCCTCAATAGCCGCGCCGGGACGCTCGCCGAACAAGTCCATCGCGTGCGCAAACCCAACCCTCTCCACGCGAATCCCCCTCAAAAGGCGATGGCGCGGGCAGCAGCACCCGCCCTGCGAGTTCCTGCAGACCCACCGGAAAAAGTCCTTGAAGCCGAGTCTCGCCTCGAATTCTTTAACGGACTGGGCGGCTTCGCGAAAGACGGCAAGGAATACGTGATCGTCCTCGGCCGCGGGCAGCGGACTCCCGCCCCGTGGATCAACGTCGTGTCGAACGGGTCCTTCGGATTCCAGGCTTCGGAATCCGGCTCGGGTTACACCTGGTCTTTGAATAGCCGCGAAAACCAGTTAACGGCTTGGTCGAACGATCCCGTCGTCGATCCGCCGTCGGAGGCTTTCTACCTTCGGGATCTCGACGAAGACGACGTTTGGACACCGACGGCGAGCCCGATCCGTAAAGACGATGCATTTTACACCGCTCGCCACGGGATGGGTTACTCCGCCTTCGAAACGGAGTGGAGCGGGATTCAATCGGAACTCGTCCAGTTCGTAGCCCGCCAAGAGCATGCGAAGTTTTCACGAATCAAACTAAAGAATCTCGGGAAGTCCTCGCGGCGACTTTCGATCACCGGATACGTCGAGTGGGTACTCGGCTTTACCCGGGCCCGAACGGCCCCTTATATTTTGACCGAACTCGACTCGGAGACCGGGGCAATCTTCGCGACGAATCCGCTCGACGCGGAATTCGGCGGAAGGATCGCGTTCTTTGATCTCCAGGGCATTCCCGAAGGCGCGCCGAAAAACTCGACGTCCGACCGCGCGGAATTCATCGGCCGAAACGGTTATCTCGGGCATCCTGCCGCTCTGTTTCGCACAAGCGAACTCAGCGGCGCGCACGGAGGAGCGATGGACCCCGCATCCGTGCTCCAGACCGAAATCGAATTGGCGCCGGGAGCGAGCATCGAGGTCACATTCGTTTTAGGACAAGCCGAAAGCATCGACGAAGCCCGCCGAATCGTCCGTAAGTTCCGTGCCGAAGATCTCGCCCTCGAACTCGAAGGATCCGTGGAGCGGTGGAAAGAGGTCGTGAATAAAATCCAAGTGCGCACGCCCGATCGCGCGATGGACGTGATGCTGAACGGTTGGCTCCTCTATCAAACGCTTGTCTGCCGCTTCTGGGCGCGGGCCGCGTTTTACCAGGCCGGCGGCGCGTTCGGCTTTCGGGATCAACTCCAGGATTCTCTGGCCTTGGTCGCGAGCGCGCCCGAGACCGCGCGTGAGCACATCCTCCGCGCGGCCGCTCGCCAGTTCCTCGAAGGCGACGTCCAGCACTGGTGGCATCCTCCAACCGGACGAGGGGTGCGCACCCATTTTTCGGACGACTTGCTTTGGCTTCCGTACGTCGTTAGCCATTACCTCGACGTCACCGCCGACGCCGGGATCCTCGACGAGCAGGCGGGATTCATCCAAGGACCGCTTCTTCGCCCCGACCAGGAAGACGCTTACTTCGAGCCGCGCCCGGCGGACGCGGACCAAGCGGCGTCGCTGTTTGAGCACTGCGCTCGTGCGATCGATCGAAGCCTCGTCGTCGGAGCGCACGGATTACCGCTGATCGGAAGTGGAGACTGGAACGACGGGATGAACCGGGTGGGCCACGAAGGCAAAGGCGAGAGCGTCTGGGTCGCGTGGTTCCTGCTCTCGATTCTCGATCGATGGGCCGTGGTCGCCGAAAAACGCGGCGAAACCGCTAGAAGCCTTGCTTGGAAAGCCCATGCTGATCATCTTCGAAAAGCAGTGGAAACGGAGGCCTGGGACGGCGAATGGTATCGCCGCGCTTATTTCGACGATGGCACCCCTCTAGGCTCCCATACGAACGAAGAATGCCACATCGATTCGATTGCCCAAACGTGGGCCGTGCTTTCCGGAGCCGGCGATCCCGCGCGTGCGCGCCAAGCGATGGAATCCGTCGATCGTCATCTCGTACGCTCCGAACAGCGATTGATCCTTTTGTTCACGCCGCCCTTCGATCGATCGCCTCGGGATCCGGGTTACATCAAAGGCTACCTCCCCGGCGTTCGCGAGAACGGCGGGCAGTATACCCACGCCGCGGTATGGTGTGTTTGCGCGCATGCGCGGTTGGGCCATGGGAAAAGAGCCATGGAACTTTTCTCGATGCTCAATCCCGTTCGCCACACCGCCTCGCGCACCGGTGTGCAGACCTACAAAGTCGAACCCTACGTCCTGGCCGCGGATGTCTATGGCGTCGCGCCCCATGTCGGCCGTGGCGGGTGGACGTGGTATACAGGCTCGTCGGGGTGGATGTATCGTGCCGGCATCGAATACATCCTGGGACTTGAGGTCCGCGGAGATTTTCTTTTAATTCGTCCGACGATCCCCGGCGAATGGTCGGGATTTGAGGCGACTTATCGCCACGGTGCGACTCGTTACGAGATCAAAGTCGAAAATCGACTTTCCCCGGGAGCACCCGCCGAGCTCGAAATCGACGGAAAAGCGGC
>CAZAKW010000097.1:0-9033 GCA_964485835.1 uncultured Bacteriovoracaceae bacterium | reverse complement strand
GCAAGTTGTCGGGTCGTGATGCCGAGTGCGCCGCGCACGGCACGAAGCCAACCCGATGGTGGGCGACTTGGGTCCGAGAGGCTCATCCAAGAAGCGATCTTCTGAGAGAGGATTTTACGTTGGAGTGTGAGCGCTTTTTTGTCCGGTTTCATAGTCTTTATGATTACTTAAAAGTATCCAAAAATCAAATTTATGTATATTTAAAGAGATACATATAATCACATATCGGATATTTATAGGTATACTTAAGAACTGCTCCTAGATCATAACCTATTGAAATATATACATAATATAATCAAAATCCTGAGAAGGCGAATCGCGCCCGTTGAGCCATCGGCTTCAGATAACCGATCGGCCCGGGGCCAGCGGTAGGCTGGGCCCGGGCCGAACCGAGATCACTCCTTCGTCGGCTTTTTGAACTCGAGCAACTGAACAACCTTCTCCATCGTCGCCTCCGGAGTCGGGAGAAAGTTCAGCCTCTCGGTTGCGCCCTTCTCCTCGATACCGGCCATGCGGATGTACCTCTGCATTGTTTTCAAATCCCTCCACCCGCAGATCTTCATCACGATGAAAGGCGGAATTCCGCTACCGATAAGCTGAGTCGCGAAACAGGCCCGAAGGGCGTGAAACCGGATCGAAGGGATGCCGTTTGATTCGCAGAATATTCGGAGGTAGCGCGCTTGTAGGCCCTTGTCCCAGGCCCAATGTCTCGGGAAGAGATGCTCCTCGGGCTTAAGCGTTTCGACTTTCAGTTCTTCGAGCAAGAACCGATAGAACTCACTCGAGATGGGGACCGTTCGCCAATAGCCGGCTTTCGTTGGGCCGACCTGTCGGAAGCGAGTATTGTAGCCGCGCCGTACTTTTAGAACTCCATAGTTTCGCTTATCGAATGGCTTCTCGTCCTCGAGTCGGGCCTGTTCGCGAGAGATGAGTTCGAGGTCTGCCCGGCGGAGTTCATGGAGTTCACCGCTTCGACAGCCGGTCATAATCGCTCCGGCCCACATCGGGTACCATTCGCATTGCTGTTCTTTCGCTTTTCGGAGGAGAGTGCGGATTTCGTCGATGGTGAGGATTTCGGGAGTCTTTTCCTCGCGGTCAGGCTCGAGCTCGAGGCCGAAGACGGGGCTGTGCTTCACTCCGGGAATGAGGCGCTCTTCTATTCCGAAGTTGTAGACGAGATTGATCGTCGACTTCAGCCCGCGACAGAATCGAAAGCTTCGCCCCGAATCGCGAGCGCGGTCGAGTACCTCGCGACCGTCAGCGCGGTTTAGTTCGGAGGCGGGCTTTTCGAGCCAGCTCTTCGTGTAGTTATGAAGAACGGCTTCGTAGTCGAGAATGGTGGTTCTCGCCATTCGCTTCGTCGGATAGAGTTCGTGGTGGCGCACCCATCGGTCGATCACGTCGATCCATCGAGCACCTTTCATCACCTTCGCCGTGAGTTCCTCGGTCGCTTCGCGAAAGAGTCGTTTTTCGACCGCGATCGCTTCGCGTTCGGTCTTGATGCCGAGAGCGCGTTTCTGTACGCGGCCTTTGTACTCGCGTCCGCGGACGTCGACGTAGACCTGCCAAAACTTTTCGCCATTTTTCGTATAACTGCTGACAGCCATTGAATCCTCCTGGGACCTGGTCCCGGTTAAGAGGTCGAGGATTCAAGCAAACGATCTAATTCGATTCTTCGGAAATAAAGCCGCCCCCGAAATCGCCGAGCCCGGACGTAGCCACGCGCGACCATGATGTGGAGAGCGTTTCGTGTTTTCCGAAGATACCTTGCGGCTTCCTTCGAATTCATCCAAGTCAGGCGGTCAATGACCTCAAACTCGGTTTCCCGTGCTGTCGCTTCCTCTACGATACTCATAGCCGGACTCCTTTGAAAGTCGATTTAGGGGTCGGCCCGCCGCGAGTGGGCGGGCCGATCGAGGCGCGAGCGCTATTCCTTCGCCTGGGTTCCAATCCAGACTAAAAACTCGGCCTTCGGGAATCGAACCTCCCGACCGAGCTTGAACCGAGGGGGTTGCTTCCCGTCGGGGAGTTTCAGGGTGGCTTTAATCCACGAGTGAATCGCTTTCGCGTCGCATTCGAAGACCTCGGCGAGATCTCCGGGCGTGAGCCAGTATTTTTCGGCGAATTTCGATTCGATGATTCGACCTAAGGTCTCGTTTAGGGGAGGGGCGTTCATGGAGCGTTTCCTTTCTTTTTACCGGGGACATCCGACCGAACTATTTCGGGCGAAAACTTAAACTTCGGGGCGAGCGGAATTTTTCGTGACGGTGGGACCGAAGCAGCGCTCGAGAGGGTAGAGGGATCAAAACGCTCGAGCTCGAGTGTTGGCTCTTCGATCGCGAGAGGCGGCGGAACATCGAGGAGCGTGAGGATTCCGTCGGTCTTGCTGCTTAAAATGCATCGACCGGTCTGGAGTTCTTTGATCTCGTCGGGTTTAACCCGGAACTCTTGGACTTCGCGGTTCGAGCGCATTCCGGTCTCGGCGTCACCGTCCGTCTGCCAGGTTGTTTTTACGGTTCTTTCGGTGCCGAAGAACTTCGACCAGGTTTCGGCGTCCTTCGGGTCGTCCTGGCGGAAGACTGAACGGATATTCGTGTTTCCCATGACTTGGCCCGCGAAAGTGGGGGAGATTCGCTCAAGATCGGAGAGTGTCTGGTGCGCGAGGTGGATCATGAATCCGCTCGAGCGGCCCTTATTGAGGAGGGTGACGAACGATTCGGACGCGAAGGCGTCGAACTCGTCGATATATATAGAGAAGGGACGGTCAGACCGAAGGTTCGGAAAAGTCTTTCGTAGACCGGAGACGAGCATGAGCTCTTGGAGAAGGAGCTTTCCGACACGAGCGCTTTGGACCGCGGAGGCTTCCGTCGGAAGATCGACGAAGAGGATTTCGTTTCGGCGCGTGATTTCGAGGAGGGAAATCGATTTTTCGCGGTGCTCGATCGATTTCGCGCCGATCACAGGCGACCATTCGCCGGCTGCGAGATTATAGAGGTCGTAGCCTAGGCCTTCGAGCATCGGGTTCTTCGTCTCTCGGTTCTGGATCTCGATTTCACGCGCGAGATCGGGGAGGGCGAAGCCGTTCGGAGATTCTTTAAGGAGTCGTTCGAATGCGCGGAGTAGCCCCTTTTCACAAGCCTTCGCGTAGTGAGGCTCCGAAAATGTATTCGCGTTATAAAACTTCGTCTGAAGGTTCGAGGCGCTTCCGAGCTGGCACGGGTTCCAGGTTTTGCTCTCCTTCGGATAAGTCGCGGACAAGTAATGGAGATCGGCGCTTCGCCCGATTGACCGACAATAGTCGCGGACGCGTTCGAAAAGTTCCCGATCTCCCTTCGGGTCGATCACGACGGCACCGAGGCCGTTTTTTAGGTCTTGGAAGAGGAGATGCTCGATCAGGACGGTTTTACCCGATCCAGTCGCCCCGACGATATGGGTATGGCGGAGCCGCGATTCGGACGGGAGCTCGTAGTCGCCCAGTCGGACGGTGTAGGGGCGCGGTGGTCGTCGATCGGCGTGGAGAGACCGAAGATAACGATAAAGTAAGAGGGGCCAGATCAGGATCTTAAGGAGCGGAGCGAAGAATACGAACGGATTTTTCTTGAAAAAAAGGAGGATCAAAACGACGAAGCCGATAACGGCGCCGAATTTACTCTTCGCGAGAAGTTCCGAGATCCTCAGGAAAACTCCGAGCGTCATGAGAAAGAAGCGCTGAAAGATCGAATACTCGGGTTTCCACGCCAATTTCATGATGTGCGAGAAGTCGTTCATACTTGCGACGGATTCCGGGATGAGAAGCAAAATAGATAACCAGAGAAACATCGGTATCCCTCCATCGAGATAGGAGCCGAAGGGTACGGGCTTCACCCTTCAGCGAGTTTTCGAGTTCGATCGCCACTTTTCGTCCATCGGAGAAAAGACAGAGTCCGTCAGGCACTTCCGGGTAATCCGCAGTGCGAAGGGCGCGTTCGGGAATCCAGCGAAAATCTTTCCAGCGTTCTTCAAGTTTCATACGGATGTCGATGAGTTTCAGATCGTGATCGAGGGTTGCGAAATCGATTCGTGAGCGCGGTTTTATTTCGAGGTCGGTATTTCCGAGCGCGACGGCGAGACCCGCGAGAGTGAGGCGGACGAGCGTGTTTCTCGATTCGCCGTAGGTTTTCGTTCGAAAGACGTAGCCCGCGCGCTCGAGCTCGAGGACGCGCTCTCTCGCGCGTCTCGGATCCGCTTCTCGAAACAGATACCGTTCGACTTGATTAAGGCTGATGAACCCCTGCTCGTAGCAGAGGGTCATCAGCCTTCTGTCTCTCGACTGTAAAACCACTCCCACGCCGCCCTCGCTTTCTTTGATTCTTGAAACCGTCACTTACCGCCTGCCCTGGAATCTGACCCCGGTCCCACCTCGTAGTGGGGGCGGGGTCAGCTTCCGTACAAGGGCGGGCGATCAGCTAAGCGACGGTTTCTCCTCGTGAGTTTCGAAAGCGAGGGCGGCGTGACGAGAGCCGCTCGAGACTCCGAGTTCGGCTCTGCTTAAGGCTCTGATGATTTCCACACGGCCTTTCGGGCCGCCTCCGCCGTGGCCACCGCCGCCGGCTTCGACGACGACGACTCCGAGGGGAAGGATTTTTAGGATGATCGGGATGATGACGAGAACAGGCATAGGGCTTCTCCGCTTTCTCGGACCGTTTCGAGGTCCGTGTTGTTGGAGAGAGCGTTTAGCGGGTGGATTGGCGAAAGAAGACCCTAAAATGCATAAAATGCAGTTCCTGTGCATAGTCCGCACAAAATGGGATTGAAATATGCATTTATTGCACATCTGAGGTATCCCTCCGGCATGGCGACAAAGAACGAAAAGCTCATCTGTCAGGTGATCCGGGAACGAATGAAGGCCCAAGGGCTGACTATGCAAGAACTCGCCGAAGAGATCGGTTCGAGCCAGTCGAGCGTCTCGCGTTCGCTTTCAGGAGAAACGGAGCTTACGCTCGAGCGACTCTACGAAATCACCCGAGTACTTGGAATGAACGCGGCGCTGATCGTCGAAGAGGCCGAGCGCCGAGTCGCGCCGTTCGAGGTCTCAGAGGACTTCGAGAATTATCTTTGTTCGGACTTTCGGCGTTATCTCGTTTTCGTCGCCTTGAACGTTCCGAAGACGATTCGCGAGCTTGAGGAGGAAACGAACGCTTCGATGGTTTCGATTCAGAACCTGATCAAACGCTTAAAAGCCGAGAGACTCGTTCTCGAGCTTCAAGGGGATCGCTACCAACTGAATGACAACGGTCGGCGGATGAAGTTCCGTCGCGGCCGTGCGTTTTATGATTTGAAAACGAAGCTCTATTCGCTCCAGGCCGAGCATACCGTGAAGAATTTAGACCAGCCGAAGGAGTTCTGGGCGGATCGGGATGACCGGCTTGTCGTCGCGTATCTCACGAAGGAACAGGCAGAACGTATCGCGGGGATGATCGAAGCGATCGCTAATCAGATTTCGGAGATTGATCGGCAAAATATGAGAAGCGGTGGAAGATACGTTCTCGACGCGCACGCTTTCTTCCTGTCGGCGAAAGAGTTAGCTGATTTAAGGGTTAAATCCTGATTTCGTACTGATCGTCCGCATTCTCGGACATCAGGCGCGACGCGTCGCTGCGTGCGAGAGAGTGTTACATTTATGACATGTAAGGTTCCTCGGATTTAACCTATCATATTCTGCAAGGCATAGATCTTGATTGCGGCGGGGGATGAGCAAAACTGCGAAGCCCCGTGCATCAGTTCAACTGGCGGAAAAAACGATCATGGATTTCGTAAATTCGGAAGGCTTCAAAGACGCAGTCGGTAAACGAGACTTTTGGGATCACCTGGTTAAACGCTTTGGTGGTGTCGAAGGAAAAGCCTATTACAAACACCCAATTTATAGACTCGACAGCGTTACCTATTCTGCCGACTTCGCCATTCTTCATAAAGAACGGGGGATTGTTCTAATCAATGTCTTCGAGCTCGAAGACGACGATATTGAGACTCAGGCAAACGGATGGGTGATCAATCGCGAAACAGGTAGACGTTTTAATCCGAACGCAGAATTGAAGGATCAAGTTGATTCTTTAAAGCGCGTTTTAAGTACAAACGGGCAGTTACTTGAAATTTGTGCGCAACAGAATTCAAATTTTTTGGGCTCTGAGTTTGTAACTGGCTTTACTCTTTTTCCATTTTTGTCTGATGCAAATCTCTCGAAAATCGCCGAAGGAAATGAAAAGTACTCTTTTCGTGGCCGTATCGATCAGTTCGACGAACAGTTTTTAGATAAGGCCTTGCCAAGTTTTCCAGATTTAAAAATACCCGAAGTTTGGGATGGGCTGATTTCGGCGATCCAGAGTGCGGGTAATGTCGATCGTGCGAAAAAAAGGGATTATAAAAATCCCAATTCTCGGGGGGCGAAGTTAGATAAAATTTCCCGACAGATTCGCAAACTAGATAGACTTCAGGAACGTGTAGCTCTTCAAATTGCGCCCGGGTTTCAACAAATTAAGGGATTGGCCGGCTCCGGTAAGTCCATAGTTCTGGCTATGAAAGCCGCTCATCTCCATAAGGCCCATCCGGAAGCAACGATCGTCGTCACCTACCTCACAAAAACCCTCCGTAGCTTTTTAGAAAACCACATTAGCTTTTTTTACAGGAAAAGCACCGGCGCTGAGCCGAATTGGGACCGTCTGCGTGTCATGAATTCATGGGGCGGTTATACAAATCAGGGCCTTTATTTCGAGATATCGCAATTCAGCGGTTTTCCCTTCATTAACCTCGACGATGCCAAATTACATACTTGGAGTGATCCTTTCGGGTACGTGTGTGCTGAAGCACTCAAGTCCGAAATCAAACCGCAGTACGACTTTATTTTAGTTGATGAAGCGCAGGATTTCTCCGGTAGTTTTCTGCAAGTTTGCAAAAGGGCATTGAAAGACCCGCATTGCCTAGTGTTAGCGCAGGATGAAACCCAGGTTTTGTCTTCCCTGAGTCCAAATATTCCCGCGGAGGCATTTGAGAACGATAAGGCTTGGTTTGAGAAGGCATATGAGGACGGAATTCCGCGCGAGATGATTCTTAAGGTCTGTTATCGAAATCCAAAGTCCGTTCTCACATTTGCGTATGCCATGGCCCTGGGTATTTATTCCCGCAGTGGTTTTGCGCAAATCTTAGAGACGAGAGAAGAGTGGGATAATGTTGGCTTTCAAATCATTAAGGGCAGTGATCCGCTTAAGGAAGGCGAAGAAGTAGTAATTCAACGTCCAGATGAATTTAGCCCGCTTAAGCTTGATGGAGGCGACCTGATAACGATTCAATCGTTTGATGACCGAACTCGACAACTTGAGTGGGTCGCTGACGATATCCTCCGGAATGTTACCAGCGAAGAACTTTTGCCTCACGATGTGATGGTGATTTCGCTTGGCGATTACAAGCTGCAACAGAGTGGGTTGGTTGAGTTGCAGAATATGCTCCAGGACCGTGGCATTGAATCGAAAATTCCAGGGAATTTCGACTCATCACGTTCCTTTTTTACGGCTAATCAAGTGACGCTTACAAACGCGCGGAGAGCAAAAGGCAACGAGGCGCCATTGGTTTACGTAATCGATTTCGACTCGCTAGATGGTCGCCCGGATAGCATCGCATTAAGGAATAGCATATTTACCGCTATCACGCGAGTTCGGGGCTGGTGTGTTATCGCAGGTGTTTTTGCCGAGAAAAGTCCGGCATTGGTTGAGCTTCAAACCACTCTACAAAATGTACTCAACGAATCCAAACTCACTTTCAGATGGCCGCGGGTGGGCGATATTAAAAACAAAATTCAAAGCTATCGGAAAGAAGTGCGTGAAAGGAATCAGGCTCGAGCACAAGAGGGCGCGGAAGATTTATTGAAGGCCCTCTCCGCCGATCCAAGTGTGATCGATTCGCTGCCTTCCGGCGTTAAGGCAGAACTGCTTCGGAAACTTGCTGGAAAGTGAATGTATGACTGGGCGGCAGAAAACCAGCAGAGATGAAATCGAAAGGGATATCAAACGAGCCTGGAAGATATTGTCAAAGCAAGGGCTGTCGTCGAGTTCTCCTAGATATAAAGTAGAAGGCAATGCGATTCGTACAAGTGTAGGAGAAGGCGGGGGGCGTTTCTATTCGGGTGAGTATGAAACAATTTACAATACCGTAAAAGAAGGTTCTGCTTATACAATCCTTGTAGATAAAGTTGATTTTTTTGACGAAGATTCTCCTGAGTCCCTTAATTCAAATACGTCGACAGCGGAGACAATGCCGCCAAGCTTCTTCGAATTTTTGTACACTTTTGAAAAGAACGTCTGCGTGGCCGCGCGAATGACTTTTTTTCCAGCCCCCTCCTTCGGGAAAAACTGTATTCGCGTTGATTTCGGAAGCGCGGCCACTGGGTCGCATAGTAAGTGCCACTTGCAACTGTATCCGACAGAGGCATTTCGTATTCCTATGACCCGCTTGCCTCCTCCCAGCGCATTTATCGATTTTTGTCTTGAGTCGTTCTTTCGAGCTGAATGGGCGAAGGTACATCAGGATTTAGTGCGCCACGAAATTGCGTTGGAATCGCTGTTCGTTGAAACAGCCTCGATCACCGGTCTACTGATGGAATTCAAACGACGATTTAATGATCTTTGAGTTGCGGGAGCCCGTTTCATGCGCCTCCTTCTGAGGGAACGCGGCTAAATTTCTAGCGTCGATAGCCAAAACCTCCTTTCCCAGACCCACCGGCCCCTCACGCAAGTGCGAGAAACCAGCCGAAATCGGCCAAAGTCCGATCTCCGCCCATAGGAAAAGCGTAGGAAAAAAGTAGGCGGTCCCCGAAAGACAGCGACAGTTCGGGAAAGATTCGAAGATCGAAGAAGTTCTAAGTGCCTGAATTCTAAGACCCCGAAAGTAAAAGACCCCCGCAGTTTTCCACTGCGAGGGTCCAGACAATCCAAAAATTAATGGGGTGACCAAGGGGACTTGAACCCCCGACCCTCGGAATCACAATCCGATGCTCTAACCAACTGA
>CAZAKW010000096.1:0-9189 GCA_964485835.1 uncultured Bacteriovoracaceae bacterium | reverse complement strand
GGGCGGAGCTTGGGAAGCTTACGCGACTTCGAAGGCAGGATGGACCCTTGGACAGCTCAACACAACCGCCACGGTCTACGCCCGCTATCGCGACGCGGCCGGAAACATCTCGGGCTGTGTGAGCGATACCATCGTCCATGACAACTCCCCTCCCGCAGTCGCCATCACTTCACCAGCGGACGGGGCTTTTGCGAATGCGGCGAATGTGGCCGCGTTTACGCTAAGCGGAACCTGCAGTGACAACGGGCGCGACGTCGTGATCTCCGGCGCGGTGAGTGCGACCGTGAACTGCTCGACCGGCACGTGGACGACAAACCTGAATTTAACCGCCGTTGCCCAGGGCGCGTTTACGCTTTACGCCGATCACACGGACGAAGCCGGGAACTCGGCGACCCAAGCCTCTCGCAATTTTACGAAAGACACCCTCGCCCCGAGCGCCCCGACGCCGCTTTCGATGTTTGATCCTGCGACCGCAAGCGGAAGCGATAGTACGCCGACGATCCGCGTGGGTGGTCTTTCGAGTGGAAACGCAGTCCGCCTCTTCACCGACGCGATTTGTTCGACCGAGGTTGGAAACACGACCGCCGCGGGCGCCACCGCTGACATCACGACCTCGGCCCTCGCCTTCGGCGCTTATACCTTTTACGCCGATACCACCGATCCGGCGGGCAATCCCTCGGCCTGCTCGACCGCGTTCACGAGCTATTTTTACGGCCTGCCGCCGGCGAACCTCGTCTATACCCTTCCGGAAACCGTTTATGTTCGGACCGCGACTATCGCGAATAACTCCCCTTCTTCGACCGGCGGCGCACCGACTGCCTACTCCGTCAGCCCGGCTCTGCCGACCGGTATTACTCTGAACACCACGACCGGAGTCATCTCCGGAACCCCAACGGCAGCGGCGCTGCCAGCCGACTACACCGTCACCGCATCCAACCCTGCCGGAAGTACGGCGTCCGTTCTTCGGCTGAGCGTGAAAACGGGAGGACCGTTCACGAGCGAGTCGATCGGAAATATTCCGGTAGCGACCAGTGGATGGACGACGTCAAACTCGCTTCCTTCGATGGGCTTAATCGATGGCACCCTAAGTTCACCCTTAACCGCCGCCATCGATTCGACCAACGGATACCTCTACGTCGCCGATAGAATGACCGCGCGAATCCAGAAATTTAACCTGACAACGGGAGCCTTTGTCGGATGGATCGGCGAGGTGGCTAACACTCCGACGGGTGGGGCCGCGGGATGTACTACGGCCGGGAGGGGCCAATTTACCCCTGGCTGGTGCACGGGTGGAACTCCGAAATTTGACCCGAGTAATTCCAGTCGCACCACCGGCACATTCCGCTACGCCGGCGATGTAGCGGTCAATCCGGCAGCAGATATGCTTTACGTCGCCGCCTCTTATGGTGACTACCTTATGCGCTACCGCGCCTCGACGGGAGAATACCTGGGGTGGTTCGGCGGAGTGGGCACTACGGCGCCAACCGGGGGCGATCCCGGATGCACCTCGACGACGAACGCTCTCACGCCGGGGTGGTGCATCGGGGGAAGTCTCTCGACGGCAATCGATGGCCACCCGGGCGGGGTTTATCGGATCGCCCTCGATCTTGGAAACGACCGGATCTACCTCGGAACGACGGTGATTAAAGCCTACACGCTTTCGACGATGACCTATCTCGGATGGACGGGTTCGGTGACCACGACGCCTACGGGCGGTGCTGCGGGATGTACTTCGGTCGGCGCGGGGCAAATCACTCCCGGTTGGTGCCTCGGTGGTGGGGGGACCGGGGTCAGTGGCGGAGTGAATGGGCAAACCCACCAAATACTTGGGCTGACCGTCGACTCCGCGACGAATACGCTCTACGTTTCGACGAACTCGGCAATCTATCGCTACAGTGCGACGACGGGAGCCTTTACCGGCTGGGCCGGTAAAATCCAAACGACGCCTACCGGCGGCGACGCCGGTTGTGCCGGCGCAACCGGAGACACCCCCGGTTACTGTACCGGCGGAGCGCAGTACCCAGGCGTCATTAACATTTACGGAGCCGCAAGCGACCTCGCTTTTGATTCCTCGGCGCAGAAGCTCTACCTAGGCACCAAACGAGGATACCTGGTAAAAATCGACGCGGCGACCGGCGCTTTCGAAGGACGATACGGGACGTTAGCGAGCGGAACGCCCACTGGAGGCGCACCGGGATGTACCACTCTGGCTCCGGGCGAAATTACACCGGGATGGTGCGTGGGCGGTAGTTTTTCGCGTCAGTGGACCGACTATGTCCGGATGCGAAACGGAGAACTCAATCACGATGATGATCTAGCGATTGAAGTCGATTCGGCTACGGGGCGTCTTTACATCAGCGACCTCGCTTACCACCGGATTACGCGTCTTGAGTCCGACGCGACTTCTCCACACTGGGTCGGAGGACTGGATACCCCGGCGACGGGTTGGGGAAATTACGGAGCGAGCGCCCCGGGAACGCGAGCGGGTTCGCTCTCGGGCTATAACACGGGAATAGCCTTTGATCCGGACGCCGATGTTCTTTACATAGCAAGCGACGATGACAAAACCGGAAGCACGATTACGCGAGTCTCGCGTACCACGGGTGCCGTGACGGGATGGCTCGGCCGAGTTCGTGAGACTCCGACCGGCGGCGCGGCTGGGTGCACGAGTACTGCGTTTAAGGCTTTTACGCCGGGTTGGTGTACGGGCGGAAGCGCGATGCGATCGGATTCGTCCGAGTTTCAGTTCTATAAATTAGTTGGGATCGCTTATGACGATTCGAAAATTTACGCCCACCGCGGTAACACGATCATTCGCCTCGATGCCACCACCGGAGCGCTCGAAGGCTGGATCGGCGAAATCGGAACATTTTCGCCCACGGGTGGTGATCCTGGATGTGCCGGTGCGGGGACCGGAACGTTCACTCCCGGTTGGTGCACCGGAGGAACCTCTCGCTCTTCGAGCACAAATGCCTCGGCAATCCCGGCCGGTTCCACGGGTAGCGCGGAAGGCGCGCTCCTCGCGGACGCAGGCCAGGACGCGCTTTTCTTGGGGATTGGCAATGCGATCCGGAAGTATCGGCTCTCGACCGGAGAATTTCTCGGATGGATCGGCCGGGCAGGCGCCTCGCTCCCGACGGGCGGGGCGGCCGGATGTACCGCGCTTGTCTCGGGAGATACGACCCCGGGATGGTGCCTCGGCGGCTATCCCTCGACCTCCGTAGACAGCGGCGAGCCGACGCATATCTCCGGCGTTTACGATATGAAATTTAATCCCGCGCGCACGGAATTCTACATTGCAACCGATCGAAATCACCTCCAGCGCTTTACCGCCTCGACCGGGGCGTTCCATTCGTGGTTTGGGCTGGTCGTGCCGGCCTCGCCTCCGACGGGAGGTGATCCCGGATGCACCTCGACGACTTACTCTGGAATAATGCTGACGCGCGGATGGTGCACCGGCGGAAGAACGGAATATTCGACCGGCTCCGATCTTTTTGCGACCGAGAACTTCGATATCGACTTCACTCACGGACTGATCTTCGCGTCCGGTTACCGCCATTCTGGGGCCGTGACGATTGTCCATATGAATAGCGGTCGAAGAATCGGATGGGTCGGGCGTCGAAACTCGGTCAACAGTTCCGGATATGCGGGATGCTCGTCCGGTAGCACCCTCACTCCAGGATGGTGCGCGGGGAATGTGCAGGGCAGTGGTAACTTCGTGGGCGAACTCGAAGGCCAGACGGGGTACTCGGGCGGCATGTTCTATCACCCGGACTCCGAATCTCTGTTTTATCTGATCGAAACCAATGCGCGATTCTCAAAATTCCATCCGATGTAACCACCGAACCCTTGGCGGCGCTCACACCCTAAGAACGCCGTGAATCTCTGGGTCAACGAAAGTTAAATCGCTTGCTGCAATTCCCGACGAGTCAGGCACAATGGAAGTGGTATGGTCGTGCGTCCTTTGATGGTTATCGTGGCACTACTTTGGAGTTTGTCTCCTGCGAACGCGGCCCCCGCAGTCGATCGCGTTTTTTATCTTACCGATCTCGAAGGGATGTGGAATCGCTGGCAAGACTATAAGGAGGCGAGCGGAGCCTTTTCCCGTAACGCCTCGGGCGAACTTAATTTAACTCCAGGGGCGACTTTTATCTTTGGCGGTGATGCCATCGATCGAGAGGAAGGCTCTCTACGGATTTTGGACGAGTTGGTAACGCTAAAAGAAAGATTTCCGGAACGAGTGCATCTTTTGATCGGAAATCGCGACTTAAATAAACTGCATCTTCGTTTCCTTTCGGATCAGGATTCAGGGGACTACCTTTCTCGGATCAATGCCGGTGAAGCCTTTGAAATGCGCCGCCGCGAACTCTTGCAACTGGGTGAAGTCGCCCACCCCACCGCCGTTTTTCAAAGCCTACGTGAGGATGTTACCCCACCTCGTGGGCTTCTTTATCGCTATCTCCGACTGGGAGAACTCGGGACTATCGTAGACGAAACCCTCTACGTGCATGGGGCAGTGACCGAAAATAATTTTTTGAAGTACCCTGAATCGTTCGTCGGCACTCCAACCCAAGACGTCCGCCTCTGGGTCACCCACTTAAACCATTGGAAGGACCGTGAACTTACGAACTGGGCAGAAAGCGATAGAACCTACCGTTCCCCGTTAGGCAGTTACGCCGGAGATCCAAACGGGGTCATTTACGCTCGGTTTTCTGGAGTCGATGGAAACTCTTTGCTCCCTTCAAGAGAGCTTATGAATAAACTAAAAGAACAAGGAATTCGCCGTATTGTCGTAGGACACACTCCGAATGGGGAATTCCCTACCTTTCTTCGGGACGCCGGCTTTGAGGTCGTTATCGCGGACAATTCCTACTGCCCGGGCTGCAAAGCATCTTTTCTTGAAATTGAAGGACCGATCACCCGAGTCAGCACCGGACGATGGGGCGAAGCTCGAACTGGTTTTACCCTGAATCTCGAAGAAGATTCCATCATTGGTAAAAGGACGCGTGACGGATTTATCGTCACGGCCATTTCGGACAGCGGCGACGCGATTTTATACCGTGTTCTCCCGGGCTTTAAAAACGAATACCAGCAAGTGCCTTTGACCGCCCTAAAAGAAATGCACTTAAGGGCACCGATCGACTGCACAAACTGGCTGAAGGAAAGTCCTTTCAGTCGGTAGTGGCGGACCGACCCAGACAACTCTTGTGCTTCGAAGCCTACTCCCGCGGCCCGGCGTTCGCGGCCGAAATCTGCGAGTTCAGCGTCCAGTAATCGTAAAGATAACCTAAAGTGAAAAGGCCGCCGGTGAGCAACCAAATCAAACCACTCACCCACTTGCCGAGGTAAAATCGGTGTACGCCGAAGATGCCCAGGAAAGTCAGCAGGATCCAGCTTGCGTTGTAGTCGTAACGTCCGCTTCGGAAACGCCGGTCGGCGGCGGCGTCCATGCTCGGGATCAAAAAGAGGTCAATCACCCATCCGACGCCCAAGAGTCCGAGGGTGAAAAACCAAAGCGTCCCCGTCTTGGGTTTGCCGTAATAGAAACGGTGCGCGCCCATGAAACCGAAAATCCAGAGCAAGTAACCGATCGATTTTAGATGCGTGTCTCGTGTCGCCATAGAGGCATCTTAACGCGCATCCCAAGCGGCGAAATCAAAAATTCACCCCCTTACCCTCCCTGTCAAAAATTTTACGAAGCGAGTCTCATTGCGCCGCAAGATACTGACCCTTCGTGGACTGAGGCTTTCTTTGTCGTCTCCGCTCGGGAATAATCAAGCCCAGGTCTTCCCGTGGAATCCGTCGCAAAAGGAAATCTATGAAGCTACGCTCTACCGTTGATCCGTTCCGTGTTTCCTACCCTCTTCCACTGGCACTGATCGCCGGATTCGTTCTCCTCGCCACAAGCCTTGTAGGTTGCACCTCGACTTCTCCACGCCGCGACGTCGCGGAAACGAAAAGTGCCTCGCCCTACGGCACCGATTTCGGAAGGCGATTGGACGACCTCGGCCTCCGCTCTTACCGGGCCAACCTCCACGCCCACCACTTCATGGAAGTAAAAGGGTCCAAGAAAAACCCGCTTCAACTCGGCGACGTGCTTCGCGAAGGCGATTGCCATAAGGGCGGCACCTTCACGATGGACGACGGGCGGCCCTGTCGTGCAACCGTAGGCGCGGAAAACGCGACGATCCTTCCCCGCAAACTCGAGGACGGTTCTTTTGACCTCGCCGATTACTTTCGCCAGGCTTGCGAGTACGGCACGTCGGAAGGAGAACTGGACGTTCTTTTCGTCACCCCCCACACGAAGAACAACGGTGTGGGCGAGCAACAAATTGTCGCAAGCACCAGCGACGCGGAGATGAAAAAGCGGGCGGCGATGTTGGGGGAATTGAACGTTTCAAGCGGCAGCGCTCCTTCCCGGTACTGCGGGCTTGGCCAAGAAACCTCCTCGATCTCCACGGGCAATCACATCAATATCTTCGGCCAATTCCGCGCCGGAAAGCCCCCCACCGATCCGGTATTCTTCGCGCCCGGGGATTTTTCGACTCTCTACGCCCGAATCAAACAAAGAAACTCCGCCGGCGAAAACTTGATTTTGCAGATGAACCACCCGGGCGTGAAACGCGATCTCTGGTGGGACGATCTGGCGAAACTCGCAGCGCATAAGACGATGAAAAAGGAGGGGCTGAACGACTATGGCCTCGACGACTTCGCACCGATCGGCTGCCTTCTTGGAAAACTCACGGGCGAAGCTTGCGCGGGCGTCAGCGGTACGCGAATCACGACCGCCGACCTTAAAACGACGTTCGCGGAAATCCGCCGGGCCTCGGGCGATCCGTTTCGTTTGATCGAGGTCGTCCCGCCAGGACCTTCCCTTGAAGGCGGCGAAGAACCGGAAGACTCCGCTTCCGAGCCTGCGGAACGGTTTGGCGCCACGAACAACCCCCGGACGACGTTTCGATCCGTCCACTATCGCACCTCCGTGGATACCTACGAAGAAGGAGTTTACGACTGGATCTTCTATCTATCGATGGGATTCAAGCTCGCGCCGACCGCGAACCAAGACAATCACCATATGAATTTCGGCTCCGCCACGGCATCGCGCACGGGAATCGTCGCGAATGATTTGCGGGAGGAAAGTATTTTAGGTGCCCTTCGCTCCCGCCGTACGTTTGCCTCCGAAGACCGAAACGCGCAGGCGCTGCTCACTTTCGGTCGCGGCAGAAAAACAAAGACGATGGGAGACTCCGTCTCTACTTCGCGGCGTAGGGACCGGCTCCAAATCGGATACTTCGATCCTGATCGGGCGGATGCAACCGCGCAGTTTCGCGTCTATTACTACCGTGCGAGCGACACCCTAGATTTTAGCTACAAAGCCGATCGAAGCAAAGTGTTCCGCACGATCGGATTCGACCCAAAAGGCAGAGCGGTTCTACCCCTCTCGAATGCGATCGACCGAAGTAAAGGCGATCTCCTAGCGATTCGAAACGGAGAAACGATCGATGTGGACCTCCCGCTTGAACGCGGATCGCAGTGGGTATTTGTGGAACTAATCCAAGACGGCGATTTCGACAAAATCTGGACTGCTCCGATTTGGATCGATCGCCGATAAGAAATCGGAATTTTAAAGGTAGAGCGACGATGGCTAACCCGGTAACTTCCGAAATTTTCCTCTCCCGGCTTCGAGAAGCTTTTCCCGCGATTTTTTGGACGACCGAACCCAGCGAGCTGCAGGAATACGGGCGGGACTGGACGAAAAATTTCGCGCCGGATCCGCTCGTCGTTTGTTTTCCTCGGACGACGGGAGAAGTTGCAAGCCTCCTTCGACTCAGCAACGAGACGAATAAGCCGATCTTTCCATCCGGCGGACGAACGGGGCTCGCGGGAGGCGCGATGGCGACCAAAAAAGAAGTCGTTCTTTCCCTATCACGGATGTCCAAAATGGGAGAAGTCAACGCGATGGCGAGGACCGTACGTGTGCAGGCCGGCGCCGTCACGGAAGCCGTCCACCACCATTGCCGTACGGCGGGCCTTACCTGGCCGGTTGATTTCGCATCCAAAGGCTCGAGCCATGTCGGTGGAAACATCGCCACCAATGCGGGCGGAGTAAACGTGATTCGTTACGGTCTAACTCGGCAGTGGGTTTTAGGCCTGCAAGTCGTCCTCCCGACGGGCGAGATTCTCGAACTAGGTGGCGCGCTCGAGAAAAACAATACCGGAACCGATCTACGCCAGCTTTTCATCGGCTCGGAAGGCACGCTCGGCGTGATCACCGAGGCGACGCTAAAGCTCGCGCCGATCCCCAAAGAAGAGGACGTCTTTTTATTCGCGGTGCCCGATTTAGATTCGGTCCTTGAACTGTTTCGGATCGCCCGAGCGGCACCCATCACGCTTCAAGCCTTCGAGTTCTTCACCGACCGGTGCCTCTCACGCGTAACACGGCATTTGGGCGCCCGTCCGCCGTTCGCTTCCCCAAGCTCCCACTACGTGCTGATCGAAATTGAGCGCCCCGAAGACGCGTCGATCACCGAAAGATGGCTCGAAGAAGTCCTGGGTTCAGGATTCGTTGGCGACGGGACCATGGCCCAATCTCCGCGCGAAGCCGAAGAGTTCTGGCGCCTTCGCGAAGGGATCTCCGAATCGCTTGCCTCCACTGGGCTTCCGCATAAGAACGACGTCGCCCTACCGATCGCATCGCTACGCGAATTCTGCGCGGAGCTGGACGCGTTTTTCTCAAACCATTACCCGGAATGGGAGATCTGTAATTTCGGGCACATCGGCGACGGGAACCTCCACATCAACGTGATGAAACCCGAGACGATCTCGGTCGAAGACTTTCGCGCGAAAACCAAAGCCGTTGATCATGATTTATTTGAAATCGTGAAAAAACACCACGGCAGCATTTCCGCGGAGCACGGAATCGGGCTGCTCAAAAAGGAGTTTCTTTCCTTTACGCGCTCACCGCTTGAAATCGAGACGTTTCGCTCGATCAAACGAGTCTTCGATCCGAACGGCATCCTCAATCCGGGAAAGATCTGGGACTAGGGCATGTTTTCAATTTCTCGGTCACATCCTGAGAAAAGCCACGACAATGACGCCAGCACGCTGCACGCCTGGCGGGCGGGCCCGTTCAAGTCAAACGAGTAACCCAAGCCTCTCCGTGACAAGGCGGTGGTGCGGATTGCAAAG